>CAUPXP010000022.1:0-22680 GCA_963515455.1 Streptococcus mitis
GGATAAAGGCCGGAATTCCTACTAAAGTTAGTAAAAATGTCACAATTCCAGCACTAATAGAAATAAACATATTAGTCTCCTAAAGTTAATTTAATTTTTTTAATGTTTTTGATAGCTGTATTAGTCCGAACATCTTGCTTCTGAACAACGGAACCTGAACCTTCAAATTCCAGTTCAATATCCAACCATTTAGCAAAGGTCTCGGCAGTCTCTTTTTTCCAGCCATACATGTCTGGAATTTCTTCTACCTTATCCGATAAAAGGAGAACTTGTTGGTTTGGTGCAAGATTGGTCCCTTCTTCTACAGAAGTCTCTTTAATCTTTGTTCCAGTACCTACAACGATTGGTTGCACAATATTTCGGCGTAAGGCTTCCGCCAACTCACCAGGTGAAATATCCTTGATGCTAGGCATTGCATAAGAAGATTCTGTCGTAACTTTATCTAAATTTTTGGCTGGAGATTGAAGATTGAGAGATTCTTTCATAGCTGAAGCCCGCTCCAAGATTGGGGTGGCAAATTCTCCCAACTGGATACCTGAATAATGCTCAGGCTGTTGAACCGTTACATACAAGATAAAATCAGGATTTTCAGCAGGATTCATAGTCACAGCTGAGAAAATATAATTGGTAGAACCAACCAAGTATCCTCCATTTTTCTCATCAGCGATTTGAGCCGTACCGGATTTAACTGCTACATTTTGTCCAGGAACTGTTATAATTGGCTTTCCTGTGTAGTGATTATACATAGTTCCATATAGAGGGTCCGTCCCAACTAAGATCATGTGATTTCGAGTTGTGCTTGCTGCCTCTTTGGAAACAGGATTTCCTACTATTTCTTTTTGTGACTTACGTACAGACTGATTGTTAGTATCATAAATAGCACTTATAAATTTTGGCTCCAGCATAACTCCATCATTAGCAATAGCTGTAAAGGCACGAAGCATTTGTGTTTGTGTCACTGAAATTCCTTGCCCAAATGAGCTTTGAGCAATACTAACAATATTATCAGCTGGAAGTTGACCAGCGTATTCATCTGTCAAGCCAAAGCGAGTTGGAACCCCAAATTTAAAGCGTTTTAGATAATCCAACCAAGTAGCATCTCCCATTTTTTGTTCAAGTAGACTCATTCCAACATTACTGGAGTGAGCGAAACCTTGTAAGAAAGTCATCATCCCACCAGTAGTCAAACCTTCATTAACATCCCAATCTCGAGTCGTCGCATCCGCTATTTTGAATTCACTGCTATTGAAGTATTCTCCACTTGGGAAGGTATTATTATCAATAGAAGAAGCTAACGTCATAACCTTCATGGCTGATCCTGGTTCATAGTTACTTTGATAAAGAATATCACGCCAAACAAAGTCCTCAGTGATTCCTTCTTTAGTATCTGCATTAAAGGTAGGTCGTTGGGTGGTAGCGAGGATTTCACCGGTCTTTGCACTGACCAAGGTCGCGGTCATATACTTACCTTTTACTTTTTCTAGAAAGGCATCCATCTGAGTTTCCATGAAAGATTGTAGCGGACTAGACAATGTTGTATAAACATCCTTGCCATCTACCGTTTGTTGGGAAACTTGTTCTGTTCCAGGGACAATATTACCCAGACGATCTTTTTCATAGGTAATAATACCGTCTTTCCCTGCAAGAATACTGTTCAAGGAACTCTCCATCCCAGAAGTTCCCAGCAAACTCTTGCTACCATCCTCATTTTCATGGAGTTGGGCCAAACCAATAAAACTAGAAGCGAATTGTCCATTTGGATAGCTTCTATTAGGGCTAGTTGTGAAGTCAATTCCTTCAACACTAGCGTCTTTCAAATCCTTTTTAATAGCCATCATATTGGCATAGGTAATTCCATTTCCTTTGGCACCAAAAGAAACTTGAGTCAGATTCGGTTGAGACAATTGTTCTTTAACATAAGCCTCGTCCATATCCAGATACTTATGGAAAACCTCTGCTACCTTATTAAACTGGGCATCTTCTACATAAAGAATTTTACCCGTTGCTGATTTGTATTTTTTATCAATAACAGCATAGACATTATAGGAGGTTGCGTCCTCAGCAATCGGGACTCCATTGCGGTCATAAATAGTCCCACGTTTGGCAGGGACTGTACGAGTTATTTGGTGAACTTTCTTAGCCTCTTTTACTAGATCCGTTCCAAATTTACTACCACTCCCGATAATAACAGCAAAATTGACCAAAAAGACAGCGAAAAGTACGACAGCTAACAAGCTGATGTACTTCCCTACTATTTTACGGTTTTCTGCTGGAGATTTACGGTTTCTAATCGCAAATCGGGTTATTCTTTTTGTCCACTTCATATCTTACTCCGCTGATCGAATATTCTCGTTATTCAATTTTAAGTCCTTAGAATTTGCGATTTCTTTCAAGCGTTCTGAACGAATCAATTCATTCACTTCCTGCTTAGCATCATCGAGCTCTGTCTTCTTCTCTTCTATCTGTGCATTGATTTTTGTCAAATCACTTTGCACTTGCAAGAGTCGTGTCTGCATAAAGATAATACTCACTGCTAAGACGAGAGCCGTAAACGCAATGGAAAGATAAAAAGCCTTCTCCACACGGGAGAATTTTTTTATACGACTCTGCAAGAATTGACTGGTTGTTTCTTTCTTATCTACCATTTTTTCCTCTTACTTGTGAATTTTTCTGGCCACGCGCAACTTGGCTGAGTGCGAGCGGTTATTGGCTTCTAATTCTTCTGCACTTGGCAAGATTGGCTTACGGGATACCAATTCCATCTTGGGCTTGAGGTCATCTGGGATGAAGGGCAAACCTTTTGGAACTTCCACTGTTGAAGCTTCCTTAAACAATTGCTTGGTCAAGCGGTCTTCTAAGGAATGAAAGGTAATCACTGAAATTCTACCATCTAGAGCCAGCATCTCCATAGCCTGCTGGATAGATTCATCTGCCGCCCCCAGCTCATCGTTAACTTCAATTCGAATAGCCTGAAAAATCTGCTTGGCAGGATGGCCCTTCTTCTTGAGCTCCTTGGCAGGTTTGGCCGACTTGATAATCTCTGCCAACTCAGTCGTTGTCTCAATTGGCTTGACTTCACGTGCCTGTTCAATCTTACGCGCAATCTGTTTAGAGAATTTGTCCTCGCCATACTTAAAGAAAATACGAACCAAGTCATGATAGTCATAGTGATTCACCACTTCATAGGCTGTCAGACTAGCATCCTGATTCATGCGCATGTCCAGTGGCGCATCCTTTTTATAAGAAAAACCACGCTCACGCTGATCCAATTGAGGACTAGACACTCCCAAGTCATAACAAATTCCATCAATTTCCTGAACACCAGCTTCGCGCAAACGTGCCTGTAGATGACGGAAGTTATCCTTGATAAAAGTCACCATTCCCTTTTCAATGTAAGGAGCCAAGCGTTTTTGCGCATTGTCAATGGCGTTCTGGTCCTGATCAAAGGCATAGAGATGGCCTTTTTCACTTAATTTACTTAATAAATATTCGCTATGGCCTGCTCCACCCAAAGTCGCATCAACGTAGATACCGTCAGGCTTTACGTCAAGCATATCAATCGTTTCGTGGAGTAAGACCGTTACATGATGAAATTCTTTTGTCATATCTTATCTATTTTACCACAAATCTGACTAGCTTGCACTAGTCAGACAAATCAGCCAAAAACAAGTAAGATTTCTTTAAGAAATATGTCAAATATGCTTGACATTCTCTCTATAGAAGAATATAATATAGTCAAATATATGCGACATAAATCAGAAAGGAGAACAAATGAATCGTGTGAAAGAATTTCGCAAGGAACTGGGCATTTCCCAGCTCGAGCTCGCCAAGGATATCGGTGTCTCGAGACAAACCATCAACATGATTGAAAACGACAAGTACAATCCGACTCTGGAACTCTGTCTCAATCTCGCCCGCAGCCTCCAAACTGACCTCAACAGTCTCTTTTGGGAGGATAATTTTTAAAAAAGGAGCCAACTTATGAAAAAAGAAACCTTCACTGAAAAACTGATCAAGCGCACATACGGTATTTCTGATCCACTTGACGAATACAAACGGCGCGAGGCAGACCGTATCGGCAATCAAGTCTTTATCTTCCTATTTTATCTGATGATTTTCGGCAATCTTATTCCGCTCCTTCTGGCCTATAAATATCCTCAAGAAGTGGCTCTGGTCTATCCTCCTCTGATTTTAGTGATTGCCCTCATCGCTGCTGGCTATGTCACCTACCAAATGAAAAAAACAGGGATTACAGCTATTGATCCAGATATGCTGAGTGAGAAAGAAAGTAAGCAACTTCGCTACCCAGGTCTGAAAGCAGGTTTGTTCTTTGGTCTATGGATATTTTTTATAACTCCTCTTCTCGATATACTCATAGGTGAAGGTCAGGACTATTTTCAGTCTCTTCTCACTATAAGAAATGGTGTAGCAAGCATTCTCGGTTCTATCTTCTTCGGGGCAAGCATACAGTTCCTCATCTCCCGTCGCATTGCAAAAGCCAAGAAAGATCAGGATGAGGATTAGGAGGAAACTATGAAAAAAGAAAAGAAACAGTTACGTTATCCTGGTCTGAAAGCAGGTTCGATTTATGGAACAGTGATATTTTTTATAATTCCACTCATTGATACCCTAACAAGTGAAAATCCAAATTTTATCAGTTCTCTTCTAAATACAAAACATATTTTTAAAACTATACTGGGAGCTTTCTTTTTCGGAGTGATGATACATATTGTCGACTCACTTCGTATTGCAAGAGCTAAAAAAGACCAGGATTAAGAGGTGCCCTATGAAATCATTACTAACTTTACTTACCTATCATCTTTTGTTCAGTTCTCTGCTCATCTTCATCATCGTTTCAGGGAACTTAATCAGAGAGATATTCCTCGTGCTAGTCTTTGTTCCAGCCCTTAACAAAGGACTGACTTATCTAAAGATTGACTCCCAAAAAACACGCATACTCAACTTAGCACTATGCTTTATGATTCTATCTTTACCACAACTGATGCTCATCTCAAGCGATTGGAAATATTATTTACTGCTGACTATCGCTAGCCTTTCTTCTATCACTTATCTTTATTATCTCTATCAATTCGTAAAAGAAAATCAGTAAAACTGCTCATTTAGGAGGTTACCAGCATGAAAAAAGAAGACTTAACCACTCGCCTACTCCGAAATCTCTTTCATATTCAGGGCCCTTTTGATGAATGTCGGCAAGAGATTATCTACAAAGCTTGTGCCCGTTCTATGGTTCAAATCGTTTATTCTTCCTTCTTACTCTTCCTGTTTTATCTATTATTTGGACGCTTCATAGAAGCCGTTCGCTATGCCATGCCCTACGTATACTCTGGACTCATCTTTTTCATTACCTTAAAAACTCAAAGAGCCGTCAAAGAACTCCACTTGGAAAAAGATGACAAGTCAGAAATCATCCTCAAAACCTACAGCAAAGCCCAAATCAAATTCCGAAGCTGGATTGTGTTTATCGGCCTTCAGATTGGTCTCTTTACCCTACTCATCTTTCATAAAGTCTTCGTTCAGCAGATGTCCCTTCCAGATTTTGTGAAGTTGCTCATGCAATTTGATAAAAGTGGTCCTTTCCTAATGTACGGCCTGATTATCGGTAGCATTTTTGGAACTCTGACCTACGGATTTCTATCACTACAGGAGGAGAAAACTCCTAAAAATACCAAACAGAAGGAGAAAAGCAAGCAATGACTTCACTATACGATTTTTCAGTCTTGAACCAAGACAATCAAGAAACTCCACTAGATGCCTATCGTGGGAAAGTTCTCTTGGTTGTCAACACTGCTACCGGATGTGGTTTAACACCCCAGTACCAAGGTCTCCAAGAACTCTATGACCGTTATCAAGTTCAGGGATTTGAAATCTTAGATTTTCCTTGCAATCAGTTTATGGGGCAAGCACCCGGTAACGCAGAGGAAATCAACACCTTCTGTAGCCTACACTACCAAACCACTTTCCCACGTTTTGCCAAGATCAAGGTCAACGGTAAAGAAGCAGATCCTCTCTATGTGTGGTTAAAAGAGCAGAAATCTGGCCCACTAGGAAAACGAATCGAATGGAATTTCGCTAAATTTCTCATCGATCGTGATGGGCAAGTCTTTGAGCGCTTCTCTTCCAAAACAGACCCCAAACAAATTGAAGAGGCCATACAAAACCTACTATAATTTACAATCTCACTTTGATTAGGTCTCCTTTAACCTAATGAATAGTGAGATTTTTTGATTAGCTTTGACTTATACTCTTCGAAAATCTCTTCAAACCGCGTCAACGTCGCCTTGCCATATGTATGGTTACTGACTTCGTCAGTTTCATCTACAACCTCAAAACAGTGTTTTGAGCTGACTTCGTCAGTTTCATCTACAACCTCAAAACAGTGTTTTGAGCAGCCTGAGGCTAGTTTCCTAGTTTGCTCTTTGATTTTCATTGAGTATTAAATAGAACAAATGAATAAATGTCTACTAGGAATATCATAAACATCATGAATTTTCATCAAACAAAAAGGACTTAGCTCTATGCAATACAGAACTAAATCCTTTGAATAAATAATTGATCTAACTTTTAGAATCCCTACAGAAATTCCAGTTTTTCTCTATTTGATACCAGACATTAGTTTTTCAATACGCGGAACGTAGAAGAGTAAGATAATACCGAATACAATCGTAATTCCTCCAACAATTCCATAGTAAGCAACTTCAGTTTCGCTTGTATAAAATTTTACAATTTGAGCATTGATAGCTTGGGCAGCTGCATTACTCAAGAACCAGATAGACATCATTTGTGCTTGGAAGGACTTTGGTGCTAGCTTATTAGTGACTGATAGACCAATCGGCGAAATCAACATTTCACCCACAATCACAATAGCCCAACTCATAATCAACCAGAAAGGACTGACCTTAACATCTGTCCCAAAGAACATCCCTGGTAACATCATCCACAAGAAGGATAAACCCGCCGCAAATAAACCGTAAGCAAATTTCTTAGCGGAGGATGGTTGCTTTTTACCCATTTTCCCCCACAACCACGCAAAAATCGGCACATAAATCATAATGAAAAGGGGATTGATACTTTGGAAAAAGCTAGATGGAAAATGAATCTGATTCCCAAATACATTAAAGTAAAGTTGAGTTTGATCATCCGCAAATAGAGCGAGAACAACAGAACCCTGCTCCTCAATAGACCAGAAGAGTACTCCAGCGATAAATAGAGGAATGTAGGCAAATACTCGAGATCTTTCAGTGGCAGTTATTTTCTGACTAGATAAAATCTTAAAGAAATAGTAGATTGGAATGATTACCGCAATCACTGTAAAGATATTAACAATCATATCCACGTTAAACTGGTGAGTAAAGACTAAACCTATAACCACCAGAATAACCATGACAAGTGTAATCAGCAAGCGTTTAATCAAGGTCTGCTGGTCCTTCTGTGAAAGTGGATCAGTGGGGTAAAGACTTGATTCAGGCAGATATTTCTTCCCATCCAAAACATACTTCACTAGACCAAAGAACATCCCAATAGCAGCTAATGAGAAACCTAGATGGAAATTGACTTCCTGACCTAGATAACCCACTAGATAAGGGGCAACGAAGGCACCTAAGTTAATACCAAAGACAAAGATACTAAAACCTGCATCCCGTCTATCATCCTCTTTCTCATAAATTCCCCCCACCATATCTGAGATATTGGGTTTTAAAAATCCAGTACCAAAGATAATCAAAGCAATAGAAAGATAGAGAGCCACTTGTCCAAAAGGTGTTGCCAAAGCAATATGCCCTAGCATAATCAGAATCCCACCGTAAAAGACAGTCTTACGACTTCCTAAAATACGGTCACTGACAAAACCACCGATAACCGAGGACAAAAATACCAGCGAGCCATAAATCGCCATAACCGATGCAGCTGTGGTCTTATCCATTCCCAATCCACCATCTTGCACACTATAGTACATATAGTAAAGTAGGATAGCTCGCATTCCATAGTAAGAAAAGCGTTCCCACATTTCTGTAAAGAAGAGGGTGGACAAGCCCATAGGATGTCCAAAAAATGTTTTCTGTTTTTCCATATATATTCTCCTTTAACGATATAATAATTCATTTTACAGAATTTTCAAATAAATGTCAAACAAATCCTGTTTGTTTTAGAAAATTTCTGAAAAAATCACACGTCTCATACTTAATTCCATCATAAAACTCCATTTCAGACTAACTTCCACTTCGGTCAGGCAAGTGGAAGTTACTTTGAGAAATCACCTTTAAAAATTTGCTCTTGTTTAGTTTAAAAATGTTTCAAAACTTGAAACATACTTATCCTTTCCTCTTCAGTAAACAAAAACATCCCTATGCCAAACTTGTAATTACTAAAATACAAGTCAATAAGCATAGAGATGTAAAACTATTACACATTAAAAAATAAATAATTAGTAATTAAATAATAGAAATTGTGTACGAAATGTCTCAATTAGTTTTCGCTAGTAAATATCATTTCCAACAAACGCCCTCTCAATTCCTTATCCTGATGATGCAAGATATTCATTAACTCATGAGAATTTTTGGCATTGATGAATTGATTTAACAATCTATCTTTTAATTCATATGGAAGAGAAGCTGTCTTTAGTAGTTTGAAAACTTCATCATTCAGAGATGGTATTTTATTATCTTTCAATTCAAATCTAGCTGTATCATTCTTATTTGGCAATTCAATTATAGACACATTCGTTCCTTTAAAATGAATTCTATGTTTTCTATTACTTGGAACGATACTAGAATCTCCTTGTAATGTTAACTCTACCATCCCCATTTCCCAGTCGATTGATAATCTTGTTTTATATCTTTGACCATTTTGATCTTCAATCATTTCAAAAGAATGTTGTTTGCCTGGGAATACATACCAATCTACAACTTCAGGTAAATCGACACCCATATCTATCTCAGAACCAACCAAGGGAATGATTGCGCCACTTTTGGCAAACACAGGAATAGTCGAAATGTCTCTATAAACACTTAACTTCACTCCACCTGTATATTTTTTCTCTGAAAAGAAGTCATACCATTCACCTTCAGGGAACCATACATCTACTTTTGCAGATTGGAATGTCAAATCCATCTTTTCTACAATGGGAGCCACCATCAGTTCTGTTCCAAAAAAGTATTGATTTGGAACATTATAACTCTCATCATTCTCTGGGTAGAAATAATACATTGGGCTGATTAATGGGGCACCTTCCTCATGTGTTTTTACATTCATGGTATATAGATATGGAATCATCTGATGTCTCAAACGAAGGTATTTCTTCATAATCTTAGATGTTGTTTCTGAAAAAAACCAAGGTTCTTTACTATTAAAGGGGCTTCTAGAACTGTGTAATCGAGTAATCGGACTAAAAACACCAAACTGTAGCCATCTGGTTTGTAGCTCTTCGTCATAATCTCCCAGCATGTGTCCACCGATATCATGGCTCCACCAACTATAACCGATATTTGATGCTGTCGCTGTAAAATAAGGTTGAAATCTTAAGGAATTCCAACTAATAATAGTATCCCCTGAAAAACCAACAGGGTAGCGATGACTACCAGGCCCTGCATATCTTGATAAAATCAAACCACCTTCTGCATTTTTACAACTATCCTGATAATGATAATGGTTTAAAAGCCACAGTGGATCCAACATACCTTGTGTCCCTTGTTGCCAGTCAATCCACCAAAAATCTACTCCTTGCTTTTCTAGCTCATAATGAACATCTTTAAAGTAGGCTTCCCTAAAAGATGGATTAAAAAAATCAAAAATAGCAGGTTCCTCTAGTTCTACATTTAACCCCAATCGTTTGGCAACTCGAGGATAAGCTTCTTCATAAGCCCGTATACCATCAGCAGGATGGACATTTAAGGAGAGTTTTAACTTTCTATCATGAAGTTGTTGCAATAACTGTTCTGGATTTGGTATTAAGTTTCTATTCCAACTATATCCTGTCCACCCACTTCCAAAACGGGCTGGAATTTCAGTTATATGCCAATCCATATCTAACACACCGATAGATAATGGAATTTTCTCTGTTTCAAATCTGTCTATTAAATTCAAATATTCATCTGACGTATATGGCCAATATCTACTCCACCAATTGCCTAAAGCATATCGTGGCAACAAGGGTGTTGAGCCAGTCAAATGGTAAAAGTCTCTGATTGCTCCTCTATAATCATGCCCATAGGCAAAGAAATAGAGGTCAATTTGATTTTCTCTCTCAATATAACCAGACTGTTCATCCCAAATAAATCCTTGAGAATCATCCAATAAGGCTATACCATTTCGGCTAATAATTCCATCTTCTAACGAGATTGCTCCATCTGCCTCATCCAGAGTCCGAGCTGTTCCTTTTAACGTTTCAACAGATTCACCAAAATACCAGCGACTACCATATACGGCAAAATTTCCTTTTAATTCTATAAATAAATTTTCGGCGTTAAATTCTCCTTTATTAAAATGCAAATGAAAATAGTCCGTCATAATATCTAGTACGTTTGATGTCTCGATATAATCTAACGAAACTTGACCAAAATCTCTATTATAGATAAGTTGTGTCGTTCTATCCTCAAAACTTCCAGTTTGAGAGTATTCTAACCTTACTAACTTGTCTGTTAATACAGAGATTCGATAAAACTCTCCCTTAAAAATTTTCACTTTGTTTCCCTCCTTTTAGTAAATTGCTTTACTTTATCAAACATTTTATTTGTTATCGTTACATTCATCAATCCGCAAAAAGCAAATCCCCCAAATGTAAATACGTAAATAGCTGTTAAAACTCGTTCTGGACTACTAAAACTCATATACAGTACAGAAATATTAAATAAAACCAACATGATAGCTTGTATTGGATTTAAAATACAAATTAATACGCTATTTACAATACTATTTTTTAGATTATCTTTAAATAGACCAATATAGGGAAAAATAACACTCATCAAAAGTATTATAACAAATAAAAAGGGCAACACTAACAATAAACTATACTCTGAAAATAAACTTGAATAGCCCCAAAGACAATAGTTCACATATAAAAGTAATTCTATTAGGAGGATAAACAACCAAATAAAAGTTGACTGTTTAAAATTTCGTCTAAAGATCCGAAAATAATGATAAGCAATATCGGTATCTTTACCCTTTAAAATACGATACCACATTGTCGTAAGAGAAGTTAGTGATGCCCCAATTGTAACTATTGGAATACAACTAACAATAAATAGAGTATTTAAAATAATTAAATCTGTCAAAAAAGTTAAAATTCTAACCACTTTTCCATCTAATGAAAATAATTTTTGCATAATATATTCTCCATAAAATCAATCGTCTTAACTCTATATTTTAATGTCAGTTGCACAAAAATATTACCTAAATTATTTAAAAAACATTTCCAAATTTCTTTAAAAATTAGAATAAAGGAAGCGAGATAATTTGATGTTATCAGTCTCGCTTCCTGTAATTAGCTGGTCCCTTGTTTATACAACCAAGAGTTCATATAAAATATTACTCTTTTACTTCTTTTTGGTAACGATTATATGCTTCCTGTTGAATCTTCATAAATTCGTCCAATCCCATATTCTTAAGAGTTTCTTTGTATGAGTCCCATTCTTTTTCTATGCCACCTTCAACTACCCATTTAGATGCTTGTTGTTTGACATAAGATTCAATACTCACATAGATTGATGATAATTTGTTAAGTTCTTCTTGTGAATAAATCACATTAGGGTAAGCTGGCAACGCAAATTGTTTCAAATCTTGGTCCATCTTCAATTTCAATCCATCACCTTGTGTTTGATCGATTTCTACGCGACTATTGATATCATCGCTTACGTATTTAGGACCAAAATCTCGAAGTGAATTAATCCATGCCCATTCATCAGCTGATTTACCATCTTTAGGAGGTAACACTTTAAACTTATCACCATTCTTTTCAGTAGCTATTCCAAATGATCCATAGAAATTCTGAATACTTGCTTCATCTGTATATAATTTATCCAACCATTTCAATAATTTAGCAGGGTTTTTGCTCTTATTTGTAATCAAAATTTCATTGCGACCGTAGTTGTAATGATCTGGATCAGAAAAGACATATTGTTTTCCATCCATACCTTTTAAAGCAGGTAGAGCAATATACTCACTTGAATGTAATCCAAACGTTGCATCTGCTGTCCAACCACTAGAAACACCTACTCTAGATACTCCCTTATCCATACGTTTCGCAACACTCATAGAGGTATCTTCTGTAAAGATTTCCGGATCAATCAAACCTTTTTTATAAGCTTCATGCATTGCTGCAATCCCTTGTTTATAACTTTCCTCTGTACGAAGGTAGACTGGTTTTCCATCTTTTACAGACATTTCATATGTATTATCTGCACCTAAACGATTATTGAACGGAAGAATATATGAAAATGTTGGATCAAAGTTTCCTGCTCCGAATGGAATTTCATCAGAAGCGTCTCCATTTCCGTTCGCATCTTTATCCTTAAATTCTTGTAGTACTTTTACTAAATCATCATAAGTTTCTGGAACTTTTAATCCTAGATTATCTAGCCACTTTTTATTAATAAATAGCTGATTTGCTACAGTAGGGCGCATCGGTAATTTTTTAGGTAGGCTGTAGATATGACCATCTGGTGAAGTAATCATAGCTTTAATCTTAGGTTCTTTCTCCATAGCCTTAGTTAAATTTGGCATGTTTTCTTTGATTAAATCTTCCAATGGAATAAATAAAGATTGGTTCTGAGCAATTTCTGAATCTGTAAAAGCATTTGAACCTAAAAATGCATCTGGTAAATCTCCACTAGCAACCAACACAGATTTCTTATCTGCCCAATCTGCAGCTACAAGTGTATCCCATTTAACATCGATACCTGATTCTTTGGCAGAATCAGTTAGAAAACCTTTATGATAATCTTCCCCCCAGTCAGACCAACGAACAGTTGTGATTTTATAAGAATCTTCTCCAGACTTATCATCCTTATTCGCATTATTAGAATTTGCACAGGCTGTTAAGCCAGCAAGTGTAACTGTTCCTAAGAACAAATATGTAAATGATTTATTTTTCATGTTTTTCTCCTATTCTTTCAACGCGCCAATCATTACGCCTTGATTAAAATATTTTTGAACAAAGGGATACAACAACATAATCGGAGCAGTTGAAATAACAATTGCTGCATATTTCATCATATCAGCTTTGATACGAAGATCTGATGCAACTTCTCCTGTTGCTTGCGATTGTAACATTTGATTACTAATTAGTAAACGTCGTAAAATTAATTGCAATGGCTGTAAATTTTCATTCGTTAAATAAATTAAAGCATTAAACCACGAATTCCAAATACCAACTGCAGTCCAAAGTCCAATAACTGCTATAATAGCTTTTGATAACGGAACAACTATTTTAATAAAATAACGAATTGTACCACATCCATCAATTTGCGCAGCCTCCCACATCCCGTCTGGAATACTATTATTAAAGAAAGTTCTAGCAACAATAATATTGTATGATGAAACTGCAAAAGGTATTACCATTACCCAAAATGTATCAATCAAGCCTACATTCTTTACTGTTAAGTAGGTAGGAATCAAGCCACCTGATACGAACATAGGGATTATGTATAGAATACTCATCCACTTTCTACCAACTAATTCTTTTCTAGATAAAGCATAACCAGCTGGAATATTGACTACTAAAGCAACCAAGGTACCAACAACAGTATATAAAATTGTATTTAGATAGCTACGCAAAAATAAAGGTTGTTGAATAAGACGTAAATATCCATCTAATTTCCATTCTCTTGGAATAAACCATACCTTCCCGTTTGCAACATCTGAAGGATTACTAAAAGATGCAATCACTACAAACCATAACGGATAAACAATTAACAGGATAAGGAAAATTGCTAAACCATAGGTAACTATATCAAATAATAATTCAGAGTTTGTTTTTCTTGATTTATGAAACCATTTCACCTTGAGCACTCCTTCCTTTAAAAAAGACCCGTTCTAGTATATCTTTTTGAGAACCAGTTAACAGATAACAAAATTATTAGATTAACTACCGTGTTAAATAACCCTATAGCTGTCGAATAACTATACTGAAAGTTCACCATACCAACTTTATAAACATAGGTCGAAATTATCTCACTTCCTGCTAAATTAAGTGGATTCTGCAGTAGTAACACTTTCTCAAAACCTACACTTAATAAACTACCTGCTCTTAATATTAGTAAAATCATAGCAGTTGGCAAAAGCAATGGTAATTCTATATGCCGAATTTTTTGTAACCTAGAGGCACCATCCATAGTTGCAGCCTCATAATATGTAGGATCAATTGCAGAAAGCGCTGCTAGATAAATAATACTATCCCAACCAATATGTTGCCATACATCGCTCCAAACATAAACACCTGCAAAATGACTAGGTTTTGATAAAAAATCTGGAATAGTAATTCCAACAGACTTAAATACATTCGCTAACAAACCACTAGTAGGAGATAAAAATAAGATAATCATCCCACACATAACCATTGTAGAGATAAAATGAGGTAAGTAAGTTGTCACTTGAAATATTTTTCTAAATTTCCCAACCCTTAACTGATTACTAATGATAGCTAGTATAATAGGTAAGGGGAATCCTACTACAATACTATAAAGTGAAATTTTTAATGTATTGAACATAGTTGTCCCGAATTGGAATGATGAGAAAAATTGAGTAAAGTACTTAAATCCTACCCACTGACTAGCAAAGATACCATTGGCTGGTGAATAGTCTTTAAATGCAATAATTAGTCCCAACATGGGAATATAGGAAAATAAAATTAATAGCAATATTGAAGGAAAAAGTAATATATATAACGGAATACTATGCTTTAATTTTATTTTATGAAGTTGAGATGCTACTTTCATTTTTTTCCTCCCATCTGATTTTCTACGTTTATTTTACACCATATAGAATTCTCTTAATAGAACTTTTTGGACTAGGTTTATCAATTTTTCAGTTTTTTAATTTTAAAAACTATTACTTTTCCGACATCTTGATAAAACATATCTGTTTTGTTACATGATATCGTATTTTCAAAGTGCTATAATTTTAAGAGGAGAATAGTATATGAAATTAAATCACGACTTATCAAAAAAACATTCCATTCATTTTTTCTTTAAACTCCTACTTGTACTACTATTGATAAATATTTTAATCAATATTGCTATGAGTAACATAACCAGAAATTTTATTAAAAACCAAAATATAGTACACCTACGTAGTTCAATTGAAATTTATGCTGACTCTGTTAATGAGAAATTGCATTCTGTAGAACGCTTTATGTACTCAACAATAACGCATAATGAATCTTTAGAGAGCTTAAATCATGTACACACGTTTCTTGAGTATCAAGAAAATCTTAAAAAAGTTCAAACTAGCTTTACAGAGTTTGAATATCAAAATGAAACCCATATGACATTCTTATTAGAAACCGATAGTACTGATCATTTTATAAATGTCTCCAATCTTTATATTCCATATGAAGATTATCTACTGTTAAAATCAAATCTAAAATCATTGCGTAGTGATATAAGTGACCGTAAATGGAAAAATGTAACTACTAAAAACAGCGAATACTTAGTTAAATCTGTTCATTACGAAGGAAAAATCATTTATGCCGTCATATCTTCAGAAGATATCCTAAAACCTCTAAAAAAACTCAATATTGGAAATAATGGTAAACTTTCCCTAAAAGAGCCTAACAATATACCCTCCAAAAACTACCTGATTCATGCTCAAAATGAAAAAACGCATTTACCTTTCGATATTTATGTTTTAGTCGATTATGCCGAAGTCTTTAGAAATATCACACTCTTAGAAGTATTTTTATCAGCTGTTCCTATCATTATCACCATTTTATCAATCATCATTATCCTGTATATTCGTCAGTGGATGATTAAACCAATAACAAGACTCACTGAACGACTCTCTCAACTCGGGGACTCCATCCCCCCTTCTGAATTTTTTATATCTGAAGGTATACTAGAAATTGATAAGGCAAATGATAAACTTAATAAAGTAATATTTGACATGCAAGAATTAAAAATACGGGAATACCATTCACAACTAGAACTTAAGAAGATTGAACTTAATTATCTTAAAAATCAAATTCGACCGCATTTCTACTTAAATATGTTATCAATGATTCATAGTATGCTTCAAACAAAAAACTACAAAGAAATTGAAGAATTAACTATCCTAACTTCAAATTATCTCCGTCATTTATTTATGGCTAATCAAGATTTTTCAGAACTTAAAGATGAAGTTCAGCATATTAAAGATTATTTAGAAATACAACGAATTCGATATGGAAATAGCATCTACTTTTCACTAAACTACAATGATGACCTACAAAATACTCTTATCCCATCATTACTTTTACAAACATTTATTGAAAACACAATCAAACACGGTTTTTCATTTCAGGATTTATTTACAATTTTGCTATCGATAAAAAAAGTAAAAACTGAGAACTCAGATTATATTCAGATTTGTATCGAAGATAATGGTCCAGGTTTCTCTGAAGAAATTTTATCAAAACTAAATCAGAAACAGTCTCTAATAACAGAAGATGGACATCATATCGGGATAACAAACACCATCGAACGTTTAAATCTTCTCTATCCCAACGACTATACTATTACATTTGAAAATAATGAAGAAGGTGGAGCTAAAATTCTTTTACTCATTCCATACAAGATTATAGACGGAGGTTATAATGAACATTTTATTAGTTGATGACGATCGCTTTATCATTGAGGCTTTACGAGAGAAAATAAATTGGGATAAACTACACATTGACATTGTTTATGTTGCCTATAGCCTCACTCAAGCTCAAAATATTATTAGAGAGCATCCTATTGATCTCATGATAAGCGATATAGAAATGCCTCAAGGCAGCGGCCTCGAACTCTTATCTTGGATTAGAAATGAAAAATATGATATAAAAACAATTTTTTTAACTAATTACGCCGACTTCAACTATGCTCAAAAAGCAATTGAATTGCAAAGCTTTGAATACTATCTAAAACCCATTAACTTTGAAAAATTAGAATTTATTATTCAAAAAGCCATTAGTAAAATTGAGAATCATAACTTAAACGGAAAAAATGATGCACTTTTACAAATAGAAGATAACTTCTGGTATGATTACCTTAGAAAACCTCAAATTTCTCGCATTGATGAGTTAGAAAATATAGCAAGCAAACAAGATTTTATTCTTCAAAAACACCAGTATTTTTTTCTTGCAGTTTTAACAATCAATCTTAATGAAGAAGATTATTCTGCAGAAACTCCATCATGGACTTCTCAACTAAAAAGAGAACTTCAAAGAATTTCACAACCTTCTTATAAGCTGATAAGTTTGTTCAAGATGGAAAGCCAGGTTGATCAATATGTTTGTCTCTTTAGAGTAGACTCATCCAAACGTAGTGACAAATTGGCATATGAGATTCATTCTCAAATTTCTAATAACTTTAGTAAATACTCAAACATTATATATAAGAGTTGCCATAAAATATCCGATATTTTATTTCATACCAAAGAACTCTACACTTATAATGAACAATATGTTTCTTATTGGAATACTATTACATGTGTTCCACATAGTTTTCCAACTTCCTTTAAAACAGAAACTCTTTCAATTACTTTTTTAGATACCTTAAGTGAATACGAATTAAGAGAAAAAATTAATTCACTTGCTTATAATTCTCAAATTCCTACTTTCACACTACAACAAATTTTACTAGATTGGATTCAACAAATAGGAATATATCTAGATCAAAATGGAATCTCGGCACATAAATTATTCCAAAACAGCACTCATGATTTCTTATTCCAACGACGCTTTCATTCAATTGAATCTTTTCAGGATTACTTTGATTATTACTGGTCACATGCTAAGAAATTTGCAACAAACATTGAAAACCAGAAAAATAGTATTCAACGCATTGTCGAATACATAGATCATCACTACTATGAAGATATAAATCGTTCTATATTAGCAGATATGGTTTATCTCAGCGCAGATCATTTAGCTAGAATTTTTAAAAAAGAAACTGGAGAAACTCTTGTTAAATATATAACGGATAAACGCATTAATGCTGCTAAATCTCTCCTATCTCAAACAAATATCTCGATATCACAAGTATCTTGTCAAGTAGGGTATGATAATTATTCTTACTTTACTAAAATTTTTAAACAAAGGACTGGACTTTCTCCTGGAGATTACCGTAAAACTTATCAAAACAAAATGTAAGCAATCTAAATCATGGAAATGATAAGTAAAATTCAAGGTCTGTAGTAATTTTTGAAATTCTACAGTTTTTCCAAAGATAGCTCCATAAACTTATTTGAAATTGCTGATAAGGTAACTTCTTAAAAAGTCAGTTTGAGAAAAACAGCCAGCAAATATTTCTAGGATAAAACGTATACTATCAAGTTTTTTATTCCTGATAGTATGCGCTTTTTATTTGAATACTTGCTACAAAACCTCACAAGATTTACTATCATGCCATACCAAAATGGACTATTTTTTGATTGCACAAAAATATTATTTTCAAACATTTAGAAATAATCGAACAAATTAAATATTATTTCTAAATATTTGAAAATAATTCCTATTTGTATTATACTATCTTTGAGGTATCTATTATGAACTATATCAAAAGACCACATTATTTAGACTTTTTAAGAAGACATCGTGACCGCCAAATCATCAAAGTTGTGAGCGGAGTTAGACGAGCTGGTAAATCTGTGCTTTTTCAACTCTATAAAGAGGAGTTACTAGCAACTGGGGTAGACGAGGATCAAATCATATCCATCAATTTTGAGGATCTGAGTTACTATGACCTCCGACATTTTCAAACACTATTCACTTATATAAAAGGGCAGTTAGTTGGAGAGAAAACATACTATATCTTTTTAGATGAAATTCAACATGTTGAAAAATTTGAACTAGTAGCAGATAGTCTATTCATCTTGCCAAATGTAGACCTCTATTTGACTGGATCAAATGCCTACTTTATGAGTAGCCAATTAGCTACAAACTTGACTGGTCGGTATGTTGAGATAGAGGTTCTTCCTTTGTCATTTGAAGAATACCTATCAGGTCAATCTCTCACAGAGAATCTGAATACAACAGAAATTTTTAACAATTATCTCTTTAGTGCTTTCCCTTACTTATTGCAAACATCATCTTACGCTGAAAAAATTGACTATCTCAGAGGAATATATAACTCCATACTGTTAAATGATATTGTCACTAGATTGGGAAATCCAAATCCTACTATTATTGAGCGCATTGTCCGAACCCTTCTCAGTAGTACAGGTAGCTTAATATCAACAAATAAGATTCGTAATACCCTGGTCAGCCAAAATGTTCCAATCTCCCATAATACTTTAGAAAATTATTTGACGACTTTGACAGATAGTTTACTTTTTTATTCCGTTCCACGTTTTGATGTAAAAGGTCGAGCATTATTACAACGCTTAGAAAAATATTATCCCGTTGATTTAGGTTTACGACATCTCTTATTACCAGACCACAAAGAAGATATTGGGCATATCTTGGAAAATATGGTGTATTTGGAATTGAGACGTAGATATTCACAAGTATATGTTGGTAATTTAGATAAATATGAGGTTGATTTTGTTGTTGTAACTGATCTTGGTCACTACGCTTATTATCAGGTCAGTGAAACAACACTTGCTCCAGAAACACTAGAAAGAGAACTTAGACCACTAGAAGCCATTAAAGATCAATTCCCAAAATATCTATTAACAATGGATACGATTCAGCCAACAGCAAATTACAATGGTATTGAGAAGAAAAATATCATAGATTGGTTACTAGAAAAGTAGATAATCATAAATCATACATCTAACTAGATTTGCAACAGTCTGTTATCAATGATTCTACCCAAATCCTAACAAGATATAGTGAATTTAGAACACACTATATAATACAGACACTTGAAAATAAAAATTGGGGATGTAATGGGATCTATAACTTCTGGAAGTACTATCAAAAATTAATATCATAGTCTTATTAGAGAATAGCATCACCCACTTTCTCAAATAAGATTAAATTGTAACTGAATTATAATGAAAAAGAGAGTGAGCAATCAGTCTTTAAAATCAGAAAAGCGCATAGTATCAGGTATTGAATGAACAACCTTGATAATATGCGTTTTATTATGGAAATATTTGCTTCATTTTTTCCTGAATAGAGCTTTTGCTATCCTATTTTTCTCTATTTCTAATGATTTACTTCAACTTCTTATCTCTTGGGAAAAACAACAAAGATATGAACTAGTAAAGTTTGTCATCATCAGTAATCCATAACAATTTGTTTTTACATATATCGACACAAAAGGAAACACCAACAAGCCTTTACATGCTGACTATCTGAACAATAAAATGAAAAGCATTAGAAAGCGACATAAAGAGCTGACACACGCTACACCTCACAAATTACGCCATACAGGCGCAACTCTAGCTAAACAAGCAGGAACTTCACTTGAAGCTATTTCTGAAGCTCTAACCCATAGTGATACTATTACAACTAAGACTTATGTCAACACTTCAAATGTCATTCCAATGGCTGTTGGTGAATTTGCTTTAAAGTCTCTAAAACAATAAGGTAAAAATAAGGTAAACTTTGAGGTAAGCTTTTCAAAAAAATACGAAAAAAGCACCCATAAGGTAAACTTTTGAGTGCTTTGAAACGTTGATATGATCGTATTGATTAACGTTTACTAAATTGTGATGCTTTACGAGCTTTCTTAAGACCTGGTTTCTTACGTTCAACTTTACGTGAGTCACGTGTAAGAAGTCCTGCGCGTTTCAATGAATCGCGGAAGTCTGGGTCTACTTGAAGAAGGGCACGAGCGATACCGTGACGGATAGCTCCTGATTGACCAGCGTATCCACCACCTACAACGTTAACGAAAACGTCGTATGAACCTGCAGTTGAAGTAACTGCGAATGGTTGGTTGATGACAAGACGAAGGTCAGCGTGTGGGATGTACTCTTCAACATCTTTTTTGTTAACAGTGATTTTACCAGTTCCTGGAACAAGGCGAACGCGTGCAACAGCGTTTTTACGACGTCCAGTACCTGCATATTGTGCTTGTGACATACTTTATTGTTCCTTTCCTTAGATAAGTCCTGAAATGTCAAGAACTTCTGGTTGTTGTGCAGCGTGAGTGTGCTCAGCTCCAACAAATACTTTCAACTTCATACCTTGAGCGCGTCCAAGAGTATTGTGTGGAAGCATACCTTTAACTGATTTCTCGATCAAACGTACTGCATTTTTAGAACGAAGTTCACCTGCAGAGATTTGTTTCAATCCACCTGGGTGGTTTGAGTGAGTGTAGTAGATTTTATCAGTTGCTTTTTTACCAGTCAATTTAACTTTTTCAGCATTGATAACAATCACAAAGTCACCTGTATCAGTGTGTGGTGTAAATGTTGGTTTGTTTTTTCCGCGAAGTACGCTAGCAACTACTGCAGAAAGACGTCCAAGTGGTACATCAGTTGCGTCAACTACGTACCATTTACGTTCAACTTGGCCTGGTTTAGCCATAAATGTTGTTTTGTTCATGATTTCTCCTATATATAGTTCGATTTTTGTTTACGGTGATGGGTGTTCCTTCCCATCGAAAAGTATTTGGAAGGTTCCGGGGCCTTTCAAATGGGGTAAACAATACCGCCTACTATCATACCAAATTTCACCCCTAAAAGTCAATAGATATGAAAAATATTTTTCTAAACTGTAACTTCTCAAAGTAACTTCCACCTCTCTCCCAAAACTGGAAGTCACTCTAAGACGACTCTGTTTTAGGGCCATTTGTCGTGCACTTTTTTCTGAGTCTTTTCTCTTTTGAACCCTTATATATCAAGAAAAAGAAAACCAGTGGAAGTTAGTCTAAGACGGATTTCCACTGATTTCACGCGTTTTTCTCACACTAAAAGCTAGGTTGTGAGAAACTGGAAGTTAGTTTGGGAATTTACCCTCAAAGCGCTTTTTCTGATGTAAGCCCTATCTACGATACTGTTTCAAGAAACGAGTCATCTTTTCTTGGATTTGGGCTAGTTCATCAACACGAGGAAGGTAAACGATACGGAAGTGGTCTGGTTCCTGCCAGTTAAAGCCTCGACCATGAACCAAGAGAACCTTTTCCTGCTTCAAGAAATCAAGGACAAACTGCTCATCATCATCGATACGGTACATATTGCGGTCGATTTTAGGAAAGATATAGAGCCCAGCCTTTGGTTTTACGGCAGAGAGACCTGGAATCTCTTGAATGGCATTATAAATGAAATTTCTTTGCTCGTAAATTCGTCCACCAGGAAGGAGCAATTCATCGACTGACTGGTGACCGCCCAAGGAAGTTTGGACGACTTGTTGGGCCAAAACGTTAGAGCAAAGGCGCATATTGGACAGCATATTGAGCCCTTCGATATATCCCTTGACGTGTGTCTTAGGTCCAGACAAGACCATCCATCCAACACGGAAACCTGCTATGCGGTGGGATTTTGACAGACCATTCATGCTGACACAGAAGACATCTGGTGCCAAGCTCGCCACAGGCGTAT
>CAUPXP010000023.1:0-20763 GCA_963515455.1 Streptococcus mitis
TAACCCCTTGACCAACGGACCAGAGTTGTTATTTTCAACTCTTACTATTATACAGGCTTTTCTAACTTTGTCAACACCTTTTTTTAACTTTTTACAAATTTTTCAATTCGGTAACTTCTCTAAAAGTTCTATAATGAAGTTAGCCACCCAGCTCTCCTAAAAATTAGATGGTTCAACTAGCTGATAGCTAGTCCTCGATTTCATTTGATAAGAGGCTTGATGCTGTTAGGCTGGCGAACCAAGGCTAAGATTAGCCTTGGTTTAGCTAACAAAACCGCTTCAAGGGTTCCTCTTGTCAAATGAAAGCTCTTCTAGGCATAAGAAAACACCTCTGTGTTATACCTGTTGTTCCACTACAAACACAAGAAAGGCACAGAGATGCATGACAATTATACTACAAAAGGCAAACATTTGACAATCGATACCGTCGCTTAATTGAACGATGGAAAAAAGAAGGAAAATCAAATAGAGAAATTGCTTCTCTACTTGGAAAAGCTCCTCAAACTATCCATACTGAAATCAAGCGTGGGACAGTCCGACAATGTCTTGGAAAAGGGCGCTTCAAAGCGGTTTATTCTGCCGACTATGCTCAACAGTCTTATGAAAATAATCGGAAGCGTTCGGTCAAGAAATCAAGCATGATTAAAACCAGTGGAAGTTACCCTGACACGGATGTTCACTGGTTTTTACGATTTTTATCAGACTAACTTCCACTTGGATTAGCAGTGGAACTTAGTTTGGGAATTTACCTTTTTTTCAAATCAACTTTTTCAACTTATAGTAAAAAGAGCCAGAATTATACTGACTCTTCTATTGTTCATTAAACTTAGAAGCACGTTCTTCTCCCCACCAATAGGGCATTAGTTCTGCGATTTTAACTGTTTTTCTTGTATCATAGTCCATCATGAATTCTGCATCTTTATTTTCAGCATTCAGTTCTAAAAGGAATTCTCTACAAGCACCGCAAGGCATAGCTGAACTTCCACCATAAGGTGGTTTGTCTCGAAAGGCTAATACTTTTTTTACCTTAGTTTGTCCTGAAAACTGGTACATATTGAAGAGAGCTGCCCGCTCTGCGCAAAGATGGAAAACACCACAGGTTCCCTCCATACAGAAACCTGTAAATATTTGTCCATCTTCTGCTTCTACTGCGGCAACGACATGATTAGCATAAACAAAATCAGATACTTCATGTGGATTGTATAGTTTCTGTGCTTCTTCGTACATCTTTTCCCAGATGTCCATTATTGTACCCTTTTTACTTAGAGATTTCCTTCAACATATTTTCGATATGCTGGATTGATTTTTCTCGACCTAACAAGAAGATCGTATCTGGCAACTCTGGACCATGCATTTCACCTGAAACAGCGATACGAATAGGCATGAAAAGATTTTTCCCTTTAATACCAGTTTCTTTTTGAACTGCCTTAATTTGTGGGAAAATATTTTCTGTTACAAATTCATCGTCTGTCATCGCTTCAAGTTTTGCTTTGAAGGCTTCAAGAACTGTTGGGACGGTTTCCCCCGCCATGACTTCGCGCTCTGCTTCGGTCAATTCTGGGAAATCTGAGAAGAAGAGATCTGTCAATGGGATAATCTCATCTACTGATTTCATTTGTGGTTTATAGAGCTCAACTAATTTTTCAGCCTTGTCAGTCAATCGACCTGCTTCTTCTAGGAATGGTTTTGCCATTTCAAAGATAGTTTCTAGGTCTGCATTCTTGATATAATCATTGCTCATCCAGTCTAGTTTTTTCTGGTCAAAGGCTGCTGGAGACTTGCTGAGGCGATTTTCATCGAAAAGTTTAATCAATTCTTCACGAGAGAAAATCTCATCTTCGCCACCTGGGTTCCAACCAAGAAGAGCAATAAAGTTAAAGACTGCTTCTGGTAAATAGCCTTTTTTACGGTAGTCTTCGATAAACTGAAGGGTGTTGGTGTCACGTTTAGACAATTTTTTCCCAGTTTCAGAGTTGATAATCAAAGTCATGTGACCAAACTCTGGAGCTTCCCAACCAAGTGCTTCATAAACCATGAGCTGTTTTGGTGTATTAGCAATGTGGTCGTCTCCACGGATTACGTGAGAAATTTGCATATCATGGTCATCGATGACAACGGCAAAGTTGTAAGTTGGGTAACCGTCTTTCTTTTGGATAACCCAGTCACCACCGATATTGCCACCTTCAAATTCGATATCACCTTTGACCATATCATGCCACTTGTAGATACCTGACTCATTGACAGCCAAACGAACAGTTGGGATGATCCCTGCTGCTTCACGTTCTGCGATGTAAGCTGCTTTTTCTTCTTCACTCATACCAAGGTATTCATTGATGTAGCGTGGTGTTTCGCCAGCTGCTTCTTGGCGTTCGCGTTCAGCTGCCAACTCTTCTTCTGTAACGTAAGATTTGTAGGCTTTTCCTTCAGCTAACAGTTGGTCGATGTATTTTTGATACAAGTCCAAACGCTCAGACTGGCGGTAATTTTCATGTGTTTCTGGGCTTTCATCCCAATCCATACCTAACCAGCGAAGGTTTTCAAGTTGTGAACGTTCACCATCCTCGACATGACGTTTACGGTCAGTATCTTCGATACGAATGATAAAAGTTCCACCATGATGACGTGCGTAAAGGTAGTTGAACAATGCTGTACGGGCATTCCCGATGTGTAGTAGTCCTGTTGGACTTGGTGCGTAACGTACGCGGATATCTTTTGACATAGTTTCTCCTATAAAGTCTCTAGGCGTCTGCCTTTTTGCTCTCTATATTATATCACAAGTCTTGGCTGAGTCCAATTTCTATGAATAAAGAGAGTAAAAAGAGTGGACAAACCACTCTTTTCTTCTATTATAGACGTGCGTTAAGTTCTTTACTCAATTCTTCAAATCCTGGTTTTCCAAGAAGGGCAAACATGTTACGTTTGTAAGCTTCAACACCTGGTTGGTCAAATGGGTTGATAGCATTCAAGTAACCTGAAAGGGCGATAGCCAATTCGAAGAAGTAGATTGCGTAACCAAGAGTGAAAGCGTCTTGCTCTGGAAGAGTCACGTACATGTTTGGTACATCACCATCTGTGTGGGCAAGAAGAACACCGTCAGTCGCTTTTTTGTTTACAAAGTCAACGTCTTTTCCTTGAAGGTAACCAAGTCCGTCAAGGTCTTCTTCCAAGCTAGGGATAATCACGTTCTTACGAGGTTTGTCAACACGGACAACTGTTTCAAACATGATACGAGTTCCTTCTTGGATAAATTGACCAAGTGAGTGCAAGTCAGTTGAGAAGTTGGCTGAAGTTGGGTAGATACCTTTTTGGTCTTTTCCTTCTGATTCACCAGCCAATTGTTTCCACCACTCTGAGAAGTATTGAAGTGATGGCTCGTAGTTTACCAAAATCTCAGTTGCATAACCTTTACGGTAAAGGATGTTACGAACTGCTGCGTATTGGTAAGCTTCGTTTTCAGAGATTTTATCTGAAGTGTAGTCTTTGCGAGCTGCATTCGCACCTTCCATAAGGGCTTTGATGTCAGCTCCTGATGCTGCGATTGGAAGCAAACCAACGGCTGTCAATACTGAGAAGCGTCCACCGATATCATCTGGAACAACAAATGTTTCCCAACCGTTAGCGTCTGCTTCAACCTTAACAGCACCTTTTTGGCGGTCAGTTGTTGCATAGATACGTTTGTTGGCTTCTTCTTGACCGTATTTCTTAACCAAAAGTTCTTTGAAGACACGGAAAGCAATCGCTGGTTCAGTTGTTGTACCTGATTTAGAAATCACGTTTACTGAAAAGTCTTTGTCTGCAACATACTCTACCAAGTCAGCAAGGTAAGTAGATGAGATTGAGTTTCCTGCGTAAAGGATTTGTGGAGCCTTGCGTTCTTCTTTTGTTTGCAAGTTAGCAAAGTGGTGGTTCAAGAAGTCGATTGCTGCTTTAGCACCAAGGTAAGATCCACCGATACCGATAACAACCAAAACATCGCTGTCTGACTTGATTTGCTCAGCAGCTTTCAAGATACGGTCAAATTCTTCGCGGTCGTAGTTTTCAGGAAGGTCCAACCATCCTAGGAAGTCGCTACCAGCACCAGTTCCTTTACGGATCAATTCATCTGCTGCTGTTACTTGTGATTGCATGTATTCCACTTCATGTGGTGCAACAAATTTGTCTAAAACTTTTGAATAATCAAATTTAATATGTGACATGTTATTCCTCCAATATTTCTTCTTTTCTATCATAACGCTTACCTTCGTTTTTTTCAAGTTTTTTGTCGAATTTCTCCAATTTTTATCAGAATTCAAACGTTTGCGTAAAAATCCCACATTCCAAAAATTTTGAAAAGATAAAATAAAGAACGACCAGATGTCCCAGTCGTTACAGTTCATTCAATAAATACTCAAATAATTCTAAATTGCCATCTTCTTCATTAACCAGAAACTCTGGATGCCACTGCAAACCGATAATGCGGTGCTCATCGATAGACTCAATCGCTTCGATGGTCTGGTCTCTTGGATCAATAGCAGTTACACGGAAATTAGGTGCCAAATCTTTAATGCTTTGACGATGGACGGAGTTGACCTGACTTTCTTTCCCAAATAGCTTAGCCACCACGCTTCCTTCTACCGTCTCAATAGAGTGAGATGTTCCGAAAGGGAGTCCTTGCCAGTGACCTTCGATTTCTTGATTGAGGGTTCCACCAAAGGCAACATTGACAAGTTGAACACCGCGACAGATTGCCATAATTGGTTTATTCTGACGAAGCGCTTCTTTCAAGAGGGCCAATTCAAACTCATCACGGACCAGATTATAATCATCGCTCTCAATGGTCTTTTTCTCTCCATAAAACTGAGGATGAACATTTTGGCCTCCTGTCAAGATAAGTTTGTCAATCATTTCCACATAATCGCGTACAACTGACTCATCACCAACAGGAATGACTAAAGGGAGACCGCCGACTTGACGAATGCTCTCTGCGAATCTACAAGATACAGATGAATGAATGTTTTTTCCTTCTGCGTCTACGGGACATAGATTTGCAGCAACTCCTACAACCGTTCTAGCCATGATGCTTCTCCTTTCGAATATTAACGATAGTCCTATCATATCACTCAAAACGCCTTTCGTCTAATATGTTTTTTTTAAGGATGTGATAAATATTTTTTATGGACAAGAAAAAGCTGCCCACATAGGACAACTTCTTTCTTATTCGAAGACAAATTGATTGTGATAGAGTTCTGAGTAGAATCCACCTAGTTTCAAGAGTTCATGGTGATTACCACGTTCAATGACTTCTCCATCTTTAAGGACAATAATCTGGTCTGCATTGAGGATGGTCTTCAAACGATGGGCAATGACAAAACTGGTTCTACCCGCTACAACCGCCTCCATGGCATGCTGAATCTTGCTTTCTGTCACCGTATCTACGTTTGAAGTTGCTTCATCGAGAATGAGGACTTCTGGATCTGTCATCAGGGTTCGAGCGATAGAAATCAATTGTTTTTGCCCTGTAGAGAAGATGCTTTGATCATCATCTATAAGAGTATCGTACTTATCAGGTAAACTTTCGATATAGTCGTGAATATGGGTTGCTTTGGCTGCTGCCTCAACCATTTCTTGACTAGCGTCTGGCACACCGAAACGGATATTGTCTCGAATGGTTCCGCTAAATAAGACCGAATCTTGCAAGACAATCCCCACCTTGCTTCTGAGACTATCTAAATCATAGTCACGAATGTCTTTACCGTCAAAATAAATACCACCAGCATCAACATCATAAAAGCGATTGATGAGGTTCATAATAGTGGTTTTTCCTGAACCTGTCGGACCAACAACTGCTGTCATCTGGCCTTTAGGGGCAGAAATGCTAACATCTTTCAAAATAGGTTTATCAGGCAAGTATGAAAAATCAATATGACTAATTTCAACACCTTCTTGCAACTGAGTGAAGATTGGAGCCTTTTCAGGTCGGATTTCTTCCTCTGCGTCAAACATTTCCTGAATTCGTTCAGCACCTGTAAAGGCCAACTGAAGGCTTCCCCAACTCGCTGCAACTTGGATAATAGGCTGGTAGTACTGCTGAGAAAATTGGGCAAACATGACAATCAAACCTAGGGCTGTACTTGTTTCAATAGACTTATCATTCAAAAGTACAGCTGAACCAGCAAAGATAACGATGGCTGTGTTGACCAGACTCATGCCATTCATGACAGGGAAAAGAATTCCTGAGAACATTCTTCCTTTAAAGGTTGCCTTGCGTACGCGCTCATTTTGTTCAAGAAATCCTGCCATCATATCCTCTTGAATTCCTTGCACAATGACAGCTTTTTGGCCTGAGATACTCTCATCCATATAGGCGTTGAGCTTCCCTACCTCTTTTTGCTGGAGGTTGGTATATTTCCGTGCCATTTTCACGATAAAAATCAGCATGAGGAAGGCAACTGGTGTGCTGGCAATGGTGATGAGGGCCAGCGTCACATTTCTCGAAAACATGACAAGAATCAGACCGATATATAAAACAATATTGCTCATGACCTGAATCAAGCTTTCGTTAAAGGCTTGGAGGATATTATCCAAATCACTGGTGAAACGAGACAGGATATCTCCATCTTGTCGGCGGTCAAAGAAAGAAACCGTCAAGCGGGCAAGCTTACCAAAGAGGCCTTTGCGCATCTCGTTGGTCGACTCTGCAATCACGCGCGTCATGAGACACATGTATATGACACTGGAGATAAATAGAACCAAAACCAGCAGGCCAAGATTGACCATGATTCCTGATAGGCTTTGCCAAACAAGTTCTGGATTGCCATTTTGATAAGCTTGAACTAAATTAGCTAGCTGCGTCACTGCTTGTCCAGAAAAGACCGGAAAGAGGGCTTGGGCAAGAGTTGCCAGAACAATCATCAGGATAACAACTACAAATGATAGCTTATAGACTTTAAAATAATTCCAAAAAAATTGAACTGTCTTCATTTTACTCCTCCTTTCCTTTCTGTGTTTCGTAGATTTCACGGTAAACAGCATTGTTGGCAACCAAGTCTGCATGCGTACCTTGACCAATCAATCGTCCTTGATCCAGTACCAAAATCTTGTCTGCATGGACAACCGAGCTAATTTTTTGCGCGATGATAATGGTTGTTGTTCCCTTCAAGTCCTTATTCAAGGCTTCTTGCACTAGGCGCTCTGACTTGGCATCCAAGGCCGAGGTCGAATCGTCAAAAATCAGAATACGTGGATTGCTGACAATCCCACGCGCAATCGACATCCTTTGCTTTTGTCCACCTGAGAAGTTGGTTCCCCGTTCCTCAACTGGACTTTCAAAGGTTTTCTCCATACGATGAATGAATTCACTAGCTTGGGCAATGTTGGCTGCGCGCTCCATTTCAAATAGAGTAGCATCTCCCTTACCCTGTCTCAAGTTATCAGCAATCGTCCCACTAAAGAGAATGGCACGTTGGAGAACGATAGAGACAGCTTTACGCAGGGTCCCTTCACTCACTTCTCGAATATCCTTGCCTCCGATTTTGATAGCCCCTTCCTGTGGGTCAAAGAGACGTGGAATCAATTGAGCCAAGGTTGACTTCCCTGCACCAGTCGCTCCGACGACACCAACCATTTGACCAGGTTCAATAGTAAAGCTCACATCTTTCAGCATTGGTTCCTTGTCCATTGGATAGGTAAAGGTCACATTTTCAAAGCTAAGACTGCCGACCAACTCTTCATCTGGGACATCCTTGAAGGTCATGGCTGGCTCTGCGTCAAGAATTTCTCGAATACGACGCATGGAAATCATGGCACGACTGACAGAATTTCCCAAAAATCCAACCATAACGATGGTAAAGATAATCTGGCCCAGGTAATTGACAAAGGAAGCAATGGAGCCAACAACTGATGGATCCGACTGAACCATTCCCGCGACCAGCCAAATAGAGAGGAATACCGCCCCATAACCGACTAACATCATAAAGGGTTCCACTACTGAAAAGGCATAACCGATGTAAAGGTTTTGACCGAGAAGCTCGTCTGAAACCTCCGTAAACTTAGCAAATTGCTCTTTTTCTTGGACAAAGGACTTGACCACACGAACACCGCGCAGATTTTCCTTGGCAATGGCATTGATGCGCTCAAGAAGGGTTTGAAACTTGGCAAAACGAGGTCCCATCATTCCCATCATGACAGCAGTCAAACCAAAAATCAAGACTACCATGAGAACAATCACCCACCACAGAGAAGGTAAAGTTTGAACGGCCAGGATAAACGAACCGACGAACAAGAGGGGAAGTCTGAAAAGAATTTGGAAGGTCATCATGACGACGTTCTGAATCTGGTTGATGTCATTTGTCATGCGAACGACTAGATTTCCCGCATTAAATTGTTCAATATTGGCATAAGAAAAGGTTTGGATTTTACGGAAGGCATCCTCCCGAAGGTCAGATGAAACTCCTTGGGCAATATAGGCTGCAAGGACAACATTGAGCCCACCAGCAACCAGACCGACCAAAGCCACACCAATCAACCAAGCCCCGATACTATAAATAGCTTCATATTTTCCAGCAAGGAGGGCGTCTAACACTTCCTGCAGGTAACGCGGTTGCAAAAGTGAACTAGCAACCATCAAGCCTGTCATCAGGAGCGAAGCTAAGGCCTGCCACTTGTAGGTTTTTATTTTCTGAATCAGCATACTTTCTCCTTAAAAAATAGACAAAAGGGAGCGACAATGCGTCAGCTCCTTTTCATTCTGTTTGTGTGATGTTATTCTAGCAAAAAAGTGAGAACTTGTCAAAGAAGTCTCCTTGATACAGCTAGAATGACTAGTAATTTTCTCTTTATAGTTTTTGTTTTAACTCAACCAAGACATTCATAGCCTGCATGGGTGTCATGTTGTAAATGTCCAATTTAGCTAATTCTGCTAGGATAGGATGCACTGCAGACGTGTCAAAGAGTGAAATTTGTTCTGAGACAGTACTTGTTTGTTTCATAGGAGCAGGACTTTCTGTTCCTTGATTCTCTAGCTGAGTCAAAATCTTATCCGCCCTTGCTAAAAGGTCTGCTGGCAAGCCAGCAATCTTGGCAACATGAATACCATAGGATTTATCAGCTGGCCCTGGTTCAATCTTATGAAGGAAGGTGACCTGCCCATCCTGCTCTAAGGTTGCCACGTGAACATTGACCAAATGCTCCAAGCTGGACTCCAGACTGGTCAACTCATGGTAGTGGGTCGCAAAGAGGGTCTTGGCTCCGATGTGCTCATGGATGTATTCGATGATGGACTGAGCTAAAGCCATCCCGTCATAAGTTGCAGTTCCTCGTCCTAACTCATCAAAAAGAATCAAAGAATTCTTAGTCGCATGCGAAATGGCATTGTTGGCCTCCATCATCTCCACCATAAAGGTTGATTGACCTGAAACCAAATCATCTGCTGCTCCGATACGGGTAAAAATAGCATCAAAAATCGGTAAATGGGCACTTTCTGCTGGCACATAAGAACCCAACTGAGCCATAACCGCCGTCATGGCTAACTGACGCATGTAGGTAGACTTCCCACTCATGTTTGGCCCTGTAATCAGTTGGATACTGGTATCTTCTGCCATCTGAATCGTATTAGGAATATAGGTCTGAGCCCCCATAACCTTTTCAACGACAGCATGGCGCCCTTTCTGGATATTGATTTGTGAATCGTCACCAAACTTAGGTCGAATCAAATGCTGGGTTTCAGCCACAACCGCCAGACTTTGCAGGACATCAACTGTCGCAATTCCTTGGGCTAGAGCCTGCAAACGCTGGATGTACTTGCTGACCTCTTCACGAATACGCATAAAAATTTCGTACTCTAGGTTAGCTGACTTTTCACGCGCCTCCAACATGTCGCCTTCTATACGAGCTAATTCCTCGGTACCGAAGCGTTCCGAGTTTTTCAGCGTCGCCTTGCGGAAAAAGTGAGCAGGCACATTTCCCAGTTGAGAATTGGTCACATGGAAATAGTAGCCATCCTTCTTATTGTAGTCAATCTTGAGCGTGCTGATACCAGAATTTTCTCGCTCCTTAGCCTCAATTTCAGCAATCCAACCAGTCCCTTCTCTGAGAACGCGACGGTACTTGTCTAAGGTCTCATCAAATCCAGTTCGGATAATTCCCCCATCTGTAATCACATGAGGAGCTTCAGGAGAAATCGCTGCGCTAATCAAACTCTCCAACTCAGGAATTCCATCCAGCTGTGCGATGAGATAGGCTAGAGCAGGTTGCTCCATCCCTTCTAAAATCGCACGAATCCGTGGCAAACTAGACAAGGTAGTCGCCAACTGCAAGAGATCCTTTGGGTTGGTCTTGCCAAAAGAAACCCGACTAGCCAAGCGCTCAATGTCATAAACACCCTTGAGACTGTCTGTCAAATCACTGCGCTCAAAGAAATGGTCGAGAAAGACCTGCACCACCTCTTGACGTTGGACGATTCGCTCCTTATCAATCAAGGGGCGATGAATCCAAGAACGCAAAAGACGCATCCCCATAGCCGTTTTGGTTTCATCCAAAAGCCAGAAAAGACTACCTTGCTTCTTGCCTGAACGGGCATTCTCAACTAAATCCAGACTAGCCTTGGTCGCATAATCCATCTGCAAGAAATCCTTGATTTCATAGCGTATAACAGGCTTGAGGTGGTTCAATTCCCTCATCTGGGTTCGATGGACATACTGGAGCAACTTACTAGATGCCGCTTGCTCCACAGATGCCAATCGTGAATCCAGTAAATGAAGGTCTTCAAAGCCTTCTTTTTCATAGGAAAGCACCAGATTCATCTGACGACTAAGGATTTGTTCTTCTTCCTCAGACAAGTCATAACCCAGCACCACTTCTCGCGCCTTGAGATTGCGGATTTCCCCACAAACCAGCGTGAAATCCAATAGACCCGTCACATAAAAGTCTCCGGTCACCAGATCCATGTAAGCTAGTCCAAATTGATTGCCTTCGCGGTCTATGGCAACCAAGAAATTATTCTGGCTATCCGGCTTAGTGCTATCGACTACTGTCCCGGGTGTAATAACCTGAACAACCTCTCGTTTCACAACCCCAACTGCTTGCTTAGGATCTTCCATCTGTTCTGCAATAGCTACCTTATAGCCCTGCTCAATCAAGACATCGATATACTGCTGGGCAGAGTGATAGGGAACCCCCGCCATAGGAATCGGATTGTCCGCATTCTTGTTGCGACTCGTTAAGGAAATTTCCAGAATCTGCGCAGCATTGACCGCATCCTCATAAAACAATTCATAAAAATCACCCATCCGAAAGAGCAAAAAAGCATCTGGATATTGCTTTTTAATATCTACATACTGTTGCATGCCGGGTGATAGCTTTTCTGTCGCCATTTTCCGTCTCTCCTTGTCAAAAATAAGTCTTGAGAGTAACTCCCAAGACCTTACTTATCTTTCATCAAATCTAGCAAACGATCTTCCATGAGTTTGGCAACGTGCTGGTCTCGACAAATAACCAACAAGGTATTGGCACCAGCAACTGTTCCTAAAATCCATTCATCCTTGTTTGCATCTACAATATTTGCCAAAACAGAGGCTTCGCCCAATTTGGTATGAAGCACCAAGGTAAACTCTGCTCTTGCAACACCTTCTAAATGATGAGACAAAAATTCCACCAAATCAATCTTTTCTGTCTCATTTGCTAGTACATAATACACCATATCATTTTTCTTGACCTTGGTCAAGCCGATTTCGCGCAAATCACGAGACAGGGTTGTCTGCGTCACAAAAACATTGTGCGCCTCCAACCGATCTTGAATTTCTTTTTGTGTACTTAATTTCTCCTCAGTAATCATTTTTTTTATTAACTGATGACGATCTCTTTTTCTCATAAAATCCTCTTATGTGAATATTTATAACTATTTTTATAACTATATTATACCAAAAAAATAGGAGATTTCAAAAATTTTTTCTTCTTTCTTTAAAATTGTGATAAAATAGTAGAAAAGTCCAAAAAGGAGCTCTTAATGAATACAAAAGAATTGATTGCTAGCGAGTTGGCTAGCGTCATTGATAGCCTGGACCAAGAGGCTATTTTAAATTTACTGGAAACCCCTAAAAACTCAGAAATGGGAGACATTGCTTTCCCTGCTTTTTCTCTTGCAAAAGTCGAACGTAAAGCACCTCAAATGATTGCGGCTGAACTGACTGAAAAAATTAATAGCCAAGCCTTTGAAAAGGTTGTTGCAACAGGACCTTACGTCAACTTTTTCCTTGATAAATCTGCCATTTCTGCTCAAGTATTGCAAGCTGTTATCGCTGAAAAAGAACACTATGCTGACCAACATATTGGCAAACAAGAAAATGTTGTTATCGACATGTCTAGTCCCAATATCGCTAAACCATTTTCTATTGGTCACCTGCGCTCAACTGTTATCGGAGATAGCTTGTCACATATTTTCCAAAAAATCGGTTATCAAACAGTCAAGGTCAACCACTTGGGAGACTGGGGTAAACAGTTTGGGATGTTGATTGTTGCCTATAAAAAATGGGGCGACGAAGAAGCTGTAAAAGCTCATCCAATCGATGAACTTCTTAAACTCTATGTCCGCATCAACGCTGAAGCTGAAAATGACCCTAGCTTGGATGAAGAAGCACGCGAATGGTTCCGTAAACTTGAAAATGGAGACGAGGAAGCTCTCGCACTTTGGCAATGGTTCCGTGATGAAAGTTTGGTGGAATTTAACCGCCTTTACAATGAATTGCAAGTCGAATTTGACAGCTACAATGGAGAAGCCTTCTACAACGATAAGATGGATGCAGTTGTAGACATTCTTTCTGAAAAAGGCCTTCTTGTTGAGTCAGAAGGTGCCCAAGTTGTGAATCTTGAGAAATATGGAATTGAACATCCAGCCCTTATCAAGAAATCGGATGGTGCAACTCTCTATATCACACGTGACTTGGCTGCAGCCCTTTACCGTAAAAATGAATACCAATTTGCCAAATCTATCTACGTCGTTGGTCAAGAGCAATCTGCCCACTTTAAACAGCTCAAAGCTGTCTTGAAAGAAATGGGCTACGACTGGAGTGAAGACATTACTCATGTTCCTTTTGGTTTGGTTACAAAAGAAGGGAAAAAACTCTCTACTCGTAAAGGGAATGTCATCTTGCTAGAGCCTACTGTTGCAGAGGCTGTTAGTCGTGCCAAGGCCCAAATCGAGGCTAAAAATCCTGAACTAGAAAACAAAGACCAGGTAGCGCATGCTGTTGGGGTTGGAGCCATTAAATTCTATGACCTCAAAACCGACCGTACAAATGGATACGACTTCGACTTAGAGGCTATGGTATCCTTCGAGGGTGAAACTGGACCTTATGTTCAATACGCCTACGCTCGTATCCAATCTATCTTACGCAAAGCGGATTTCAAACCAGAAACAGCTGGCAAGTATAGCTTGAATGATGCCGAAAGTTGGGAAATCATTAAACTCATCCAAGACTTTCCACGCATTATCAACCGTGCAGCGGATAACTTTGAACCTTCTATCATTGCTAAATTTGCAATTAGCCTGGCTCAAGCCTTCAACAAGTACTATGCACATACGCGTATCTTGGATGAAAGCCCAGAACGCGACAGCCGTCTAGCCCTCAGCTACGCAACCGCAGTCGTTCTCAAAGAGGCCCTTCGTTTGCTTGGAGTAGAAGCGCCAGAGAAGATGTAAATCGCCAAAGTTACTTGATTGCGGAGCAATCTAAGTAACTAACGCCAAATCCTATCAGGGATTTGGCTAGGCGCTTCACTAGTTCTGGAACATAAATATTATCGATTTATGTTCCAGAACGTCGTAATCTTAAAGCTATTGGAACTAAAGTTCCTAATTGTTAGACGCTAGCCGCTTATATGCGGACTAGCTAACTGCTTCACTAGTCATGGTTTCTAAATATAATCGATTTAGAAACCATGACGTCGTAACTATGGTAATTTGGCTAGGCGCTTTACTAATTCATCTAACCCAATAATATCGATTTGGTTTGGTTCATGTCGTAATCTTTTAATTACTTGATTGTAAAGCAATCTAAGCAACTGACGTCCAATCCTATACGGGCTTTGGTTTAGAGGCCTATCAAAAATCTTATCAAGTTTTGCTAACTTGCTCTGCTATTTTTAGGTTCACTAAATCGATTTATTCACTACTATTTCTTTATCATACAGGGAGATTTCCTATGAGCCAATATGCTTATATCCTCGTTGTGATTAGCTTGGTGTTCCTTTTTCTGCTCAATAAGTACGAGAAGGAGAGACTGCAAAGGCTCTACCAAGAACAACTTTTGAAGGATGAAACATTTAGGGCTGACATCAAGGATAAAATTCACACGACTGAAAATATCAATGATGTCATTGCTTACATCAATAAAACTTATCATCTGGGAATATTGCTATCAAAAGACATTACAGATCAATTGAAATAAACCGAGCTATTCTTTAAGAAATATCAAAACCGAGACTAAAAGTTTAATACTTAGCCTCGGTTTTTAGTATGTTCAATTGAAACAAATGTTGAAAACTTGTTGTAGCAATTCTAATATAAGGATGGATAGACTTTCAAAAATATCATTTACAAATATTTTTAAAGAAATTAAACTCCCTATATTTACTATTCTTATAGACTGTTAAATCAACATCCTCTACAACTTCTTTCACATCTATATTGACATCATAGGGCAAAGAAAGAAAATCTAAATTATAAAATTCTGTACTCATCTCTTTTAAAATAAGAAGGTCTAACAAGTAGTCCTCCACTCTAATTTCAACTTGAATTGTCTTAGACATGAAATTTTTTAGAATCATAAAGTCCTTTACTTGCTTTCTTTTAGGACTGATATACTCAAATCTTTTTCGTTCAAAAATAATTTTCTCCAAATGTTACACCATTTCAATAATATAATTTTCTAAATAACTGCAGAAGCAATTCTTCTTTTTAATGCAGGCTTCATTAAAATTTCCCTTGTTTAATTCTTCCAAAAATTTTTGAAATAGTGCAAATAAAAGCTCCTAGTAAAAATTCCTGTAGGAAAAATCCAAAATAAGTTCCTAACTGTAAATTTCTATTGAATGTAAATACGGAAGTTTCAGATTGAATCGTATTTTGTTCTATAAGCGTCATAGGAGTAACTCTGAAAATTCCAAACATCATTAAAGCATAGATTATTCCAAAAATAATTAATAACACCCAGCTGTGCTTACTTCTAGAAGAAATACTTCCCGATAACAAAGCTAATAATATTGATGGTATAATTTGTACAAACAGCATAAATTGAAAAAGATTAAAATTATCTAGTGTAAAAAAACATATTGTAAATTCCACAATTAGCAATAGAGAAAATACTCTATCTATTTTTGTAAATTTCATTCTACCTCCTTTAAATTCACATCCATCATTACCTTAGACCTTCAATAACATTTTTATTTGCTGCAACCATTGCAGGCATAATACTAAATACAATTCCAAATACACCCGTTGTGAATAGAGTAATCAAAATATGATCCAGAGTTAATGTCGTAACAAAACCACTCATATTCATTAAAACAACAAATAATGTCGCTACTCCAATACCAGTTACAGCTCCCAGAAGCGATAAAAGAATCCCCTCCATCATATATGATTGATAAATATCAGATTTTTTAGCTCCCAAAGCTCGACGAATGGCTATCTCCTTACTACGTTCGCTAACAGAAGACAACATAGCATTCATAACCCCAAAACCAGCTACAAAAATTGAAATGCTTGATAAAAGTGCAATGAAATTTAATATTGTAGTAGCTTGAGCCTTTGTTTCCTCATATACCCTTCTATTATCTATATATCCATAAGTTCCTTCCTTGCGGAATATTCCATAAGTATCTAAAGCAGATAAAGCCTTATTAATATTCTCCAACTGATTAGTTTCTACTACTAATTCATCAAAATATTCCCTTCCTCCTAAAAGTAACTCTTTGATTTCATTGGTAACCAATAAAGAAGGTAATCTTTCATTAACAGCTGATCCATAATATATTGCCTGAATTGGATATTCTTTTCCAGATATATTGATAGTCTCTCCTAAAAAAGTTTCAATATTTTCCTTTCGAGTCAATAACATGAGAGCCTTATCGCTAATAGCGACACCTCCATCTAGTTTCTCTAATGCTCTCCCTTTTAATAAAGCAGGCACAACTAAACCATTCTTATTCAAATCGCCTAATGTTCGAAAACTAAGATTCTGCTTAGAATCATTAAAATACGTTTCAGCATACAAAGCATAAGAGCTGGAAGAAAGTCTTGCATGTTTTCCAATAGTTTGCTCAACCAATTGTTTATCTTCCTGTGTAAACCCTCTAATATCCAACATATTCTGAGGAGTATAAGTCATTGTTGCTGTGTCTTCTTCTATCTTTAAATCATTACCTAATGTAGAAGTTGTATAGGAAGAACTTGATAGTATTACTAATAAAACAAATGTTGCCACTGTGATGGCTAAGGATGTCAGAATACTTTGTCTTTTATTCCTCTTTAACAGCTTTAGAGTATCTATTAACAGCTTTTTAAACTTCATGTAATCCTTCTCCTTCAGATGTTAGATACCCATTTTTCATTCGATACCTTGTTCTACAATGACTGGCAACAAACTCATCGTGAGTTACTACAATAATTGTCGTTCCAGAATGATTCAAATTTTGTAGAATTTGCAATATCTCATTCCTATTTTTCTCATCTAATGCACCTGTAGGTTCATCCGCTATAAGAAATCTAGGTTTATGAGCAAGAGCTCTAATTAAAGCAACTCGTTGCTTCTGTCCGCCTGATAAATGACTTGGGTACTCATTCATCTTATCTATAAGTCCTAAGTCTTGTAATAAACTATCAATGCATTCTATATCTGGCTGTTGGTCAGAATATAGGAATGATAATAAAATATTTTCTTTAACAGTATATTCATCAATAAGATGAAATTGTTGAAAAACAAATCCAATATCACGATTACGGTAACTTGCTTGTTGATTTTCATTTAACTTCTCAATACTTTTTCCGTCTAATATATATTCTCCTTCAAATTCAGAATCAATCAGTCCCAAAATATTGATAAATGTCGATTTGCCCGAACCTGATGGTCCCATTATCGATACAAATTCTCCTTCAACTACCTTAAAATTTATTTCTCTTAAGACATTATTTTTTAGCGTCCCTTGTCCGTAACTTTTGCTAATATTTTTTAGTTCTAACATAGACCTTCCTATTCTATCTTTATTATTTATAAATCCAAAAAATGGCAACAACTAGCACTAACATATTTTCTCTCCTTATTTTTTCTACAGGATTATTATACTTCTATGTTACACATTCGCCAAGGTCATAAATGTCACTAATTTTAACAACTTATCTACTAATGAGTACTCAATTAGTATAAAAAGAAACTAGATACGAACTCAATCTAAGGGAAAAACATAATAACTCTTTAAACGATAAAACGCATAATATCAAGTTTTTAAACACCTGATATCATGCGTTTTTATGATTTTGAAAACTTTCTCTCGGTCTTTTTAACTAATGACATTTTTGTCACTTTTTTATTTTCTGATGTTTATTTTTAAAAAAATCCTGGAGGTCATGTTGCCATTGTTTTTCTAGCTGTTCTATCAAATGACTATTATCAATCATTCTAGCAAATATTTTTGCTTCTTGAAAATAATTTTCAGCTACTGAATAATCTTTTTTTACAAATAATGCATAGCGCCACTCCCATAGTCGAATAATTGGTTTTTTCTGATAGTCGTATGATTTTGAGGTAATTCCATTTAATTTGTAAAGAATATCTTCAAATTGACTGTAATTAGCAATTTTTTCAAATATTCCTAACAACAAAAGTAATGAATCTCTGATTAGAAATGAATATTCAATATCAAACATCTCAACTTGTTGTAAAATTTTATCAGCTATTACTAAGAAGGTATTCACTTCAATCTCATCTATTATCGTATCTTGGTGTACTAATCTTACCAAAAATAGCTTTATGATTAAAATATCGTTAACTTCATATTTTGATTTCAACAAAATGTGATCGAAATACTCTTGTAAAATCATTCCTAAATTGCTATCATCATTCCACCAACCAAAGTCATCATATGCTTGTAAAACATCTATGATAAACCTTTCTTCCTCAGGTAGCCTATCATAATACTCTTCAAAAATCTTATCAAAAACACTCTCTTTCTTTTGGGCGATAGTTTCATCTTCGTATGTAGGAGTCCTCATCAAGAAATACTTCAATTCTAGGTATTCCTTATCCAACTCTATATAACTTGGCATCAACTTGTAATCTTCAACCCCCAAACGTTCAGCGATATATTTTAACTTTGTTAGTGTTGGTCTGGATTCTCCATTTTCAATTCTAATTAATTGACGGATACTTAATTCAGACTCATCACCACAAAATTCTGAACGACTGATTTTTTTAGCCAAACGTAATCTTTTAATTTTTTCGCCAAACTCTCGCAACCTACAAGAACCTCCTGAGTTGTTTACCTCTATTATAGCATATACTGAATCAAACTATCTGTCAGAACTAAAGACTAAGAGTTTAATACTTAGGCTCGGTTTTTGTATATTTTTGAAGTCACAAAGCCACCACTCCCCAGCAATGCAAGTGCAAAATCCTCTAGAATATGATAGAATAATGGAAAGGACTCTATTAAGGAGGAAATCATGGAAAAACAAACCGTCGCCGTCTTGGGGCCTGGTTCTTGGGGAACTGCCCTTTCACAAGTCTTAAATGACAATGGACACGAGGTACGTATTTGGGGAAATCTTCCCGAGCAAATCAATGAAATTAATACCTATCATACTAACAAGAACTACTTTAAAGATGTCGTTCTAGATGAAAATATCATTGCTTACACTGACTTAGCAGAGGCATTAAAAGATGTAGATGCGATTTTGTTTGTTGTCCCAACAAAAGTGACACGACTTGTTGCCCAACAAGTTGCAAAAACCTTGGATCATAAGGCTATCATCATGCACGCTTCAAAGGGATTAGAGCCTGATAGTCATAAACGATTATCAACCATCCTTGAAGAAGAGATTCCTGAGCAGCTCCGCAGTGATATCGTCGTTGTCTCAGGGCCTAGCCATGCAGAAGAGACCATTGTACGTGACCTGACTTTAATCACTGCTGCTTCTAAAGATTTACAAACAGCTCAATACGTTCAAGAACTCTTTAGTAATCACTACTTCCGACTTTATACCAATACGGATGTTATTGGAGTTGAAACTGCTGGTGCTCTTAAAAATATTATTGCTGTCGGTGCCGGAGCTTTACATGGTCTGGGATTTGGTGACAATGCCAAGGCAGCCATCATCGCTCGAGGCTTGGCAGAAATTACCCGCTTAGGGGTAGCACTCGGTGCCAGTCCATTGACCTATAGCGGCTTATCTGGTGTGGGAGATTTGATTGTAACGGGAACCTCCATCCACTCTCGTAACTGGAGAGCCGGAGATGCTCTTGGTCGTGGAGAATCTCTAGCTGATATCGAAGCCAATATGGGCATGGTAATCGAAGGAATCTCAACGACTCGAGCAGCCTATGAACTAGCGCAAGAACTTGGAGTCTATATGCCCATTACACAAGCCATTTACCAAGTTATTTACCACGGAACCAATATCAAAGATGCCATTTATGACATCATGAACAATGAATTTAAAGCAGAAAATGAGTGGTCTTAACCCTCTAAAGAAAGGATTCTTATGACATCAAAAGTTAGAAAGGCAGTCATCCCTGCCGCTGGGCTTGGAACTCGATTTTTACCAGCAACCAAGGCTCTTGCCAAAGAAATGTTGCCAATTGTAGACAAACCAACTATCCAGTTTATCGTGGAAGAAGCTCTCAAATCAGGTATTGAAGATATTCTGGTTGTCACTGGTAAGTCAAAACGTTCTATTGAAGACCACTTTGACTCAAACTTTGAGCTTGAGTACAACCTCAAAGAAAAAGGTAAAACAGATCTGTTAAAATTAGTAGATGAAGCAACTGGCATGCGCCTTCATTTCATCCGCCAAACTCACCCTCGTGGTCTTGGAGACGCTGTCTTACAAGCCAAAGCTTTTGTGGGGAATGAGCCCTTCGTTGTTATGCTGGGTGATGACCTTATGGACATCACAGATGAGAACGCCGTTCCTTTGACAAAACAACTGATGAATGATTACGAGCGGACACACGCATCAACCATTGCTGTCATGCCCGTACCACACGAAGACGTTTCATCATATGGAGTCATTGCTCCTCAAGGTGAAGGAATCAATGGTCTCTACAGTGTCGAAACTTTCGTTGAAAAACCAGCTCCCGAAGATGCACCAAGTGATTTGGCAATCATCGGTCGCTATCTTCTGACACCAGAAATTTTCGACATCCTCGAAAAGCAAGCTCCTGGTGCTGGAAATGAAATCCAACTTACTGATGCAATCGATACTCTCAATAAAACACAACGTGTTTTCGCTCGTGAATTTAGAGGAGCTCGTTACGACGTTGGGGATAAGTTTGGATTCATGAAAACATCTATTGACTACGCCCTCAAGCACCCACAAGTCAAAGATGACTTGAAAGATTACCTCATCCAACTAGGAAAAGAATTGGCTGAGAAGAAATAATACTCTTCGAAAATCTCTTCAAACCACGTCAGCGTCGCCTTACCGTATATATGGTTACTGACTTCGTCAGTCTTATCTGCAACCTCAAAACAGTGTTTTGAGCTGACTTCGTCAATTCTATCTACAACCTCAAA
>CAUPXP010000024.1:0-20503 GCA_963515455.1 Streptococcus mitis
AGGTGTCGCAGGTTCGAATCCTGTCTTCCCGATATATGGCGGTGTAGCTCAGCTGCTATACTCTCGTCTTTGGTAGCTTTTAGCAATTAAATAGCCACTAAATGATGGATTTTTGTCAACTGTAGTGGGTTGAAGAAAAGCTAAGCTCGAGAAAGGACAAATTTCGTCCTTTCTTTTTTGATGTTCAGAGCGATAAAAATCCGTTTTTTGAAGTTTTCAAAGTTCCGAAAACCAAAGGCATTGCGCTTGATAAGCTTGATGAGATTATTAGTCGCTTCCAGTTTGGCGTTGGAATAAGGTAATTGAAGGGCGTTGACTATTTTCTCTTTGTCCTTTAGAAAGGTTTTAAAGACAGTCTGAAAAAGAGGATGAACCTGCCTTAGATTGTCCTCAATGATCCCGAAAAATTTCTCCGGTTCCTTATTCTGAAAGTGAAAAAGCAAGAGTTGATAGAGATCATAGTGGTGTTTCAAGTCTTCTGAATAGCTCAAAAGCTTGTCTAAAATCTCTTTATTGGTCAAGTGCATACGAAAAGTAGGGCGATAAAAATGTTTATCGCTGAGTTTACGACTATCCTGTTGAATGAGTTTCCGGTAGCGTTTGATGGCCTTGTATTCATGGGATTTTCGCTCAAATTGATTCATGATTTGGACACGGACACGACTCATAGCACGGCTGAGATGTTGTACAATGTGAAAACGATCAAGTAAAATTTTTATATTCGGGAGTGAAACAGTCTGGGAGACTGTTTCAGCCTGAGCCTAGAAAATTGTAACAAATTCTCCTGCCTCTGCAGCCTTCAAATGGCGGGCAAGAAAGGCTTTCTCTTCCTCAACCGTCATATATGCATGGTTACGACCACCACGTGTTTCTTGAAGGAGAGAGTCGAGTCCTAACTCCTCATATTTTTTACATTTCGCCAGATTGTTGTTTGATTACAGTCTAAAAGCTATATAATCTCTTTATAAGGTTTGCCCATCAGACGAAATAGAACGATTTGAAGGCGTTTATGATATTTAGCTGTACTAGAGTCTTTTAAAAGTGTTTTGATGGTTTGGCTTTCTTCTTTAGTTGATTTCATATCACTATTGTATAACGCTTTTTGATTTTATAGTAGATTGAAATAAGATATGAACAACTCTATTAGGAAAGTCAAATTAATTTCTAGAAATATTTTAGCAGCTACAGCGTACTATTCCAAACTCAACTAACTATAGTCTAGTATAACGTTGTACAAGAAAAGTGCAAATAAGAAATCTCCAGATTAGGAACTATCAGTGAGTTCTCTAGTCTGGAGATTTTTCAATATACTTCGTTATTGGGCGGTTACATTTCACTTCCAACTCTTGAGTGAAATTTCTCCGCTATTGAGCCAGATTTCTTTTCCGTTATCACATTGCACCAAAAGCTTTCCATTTTCAGAGATATCTTTAGCAAGTCCTTTGTAGTCTTTTTGATCTAGTGTAAAAGTAACTTCTTTTCCAAGAACAAATGACTGTTTTTTATATAGGTATAATAACTCATCTGCTGGTGTTTCGAAGAAAGTGCGCCAGATCTCTATAATTAATTCATTTCTGGTTATAGGTGCTGGAGCTTTGAATAAACTAGCAGCTTTTTCTTTTAATTCTTGAGGGAAGTCTTTAATAGTAAAGTTGATTCCTACTCCAATAATGATATCTGTGACTAAGCCTGTTTCTACAGAGGTCATTGCTTCAGTGAGAATTCCTCCAATTTTATGATTTTTGAGGTAGATATCATTGACCCATTTTATGTCGACATCTATTAAAGTTAGGTTCTTAATGGCTTTGTAGATAGCTCCAGCTACAAGTAGTGTGTAGGATGGTAATTTGTCGTAGGTGAGATTTGGTTTAAGATGGAGTGTCATATAAATGCCACCTTGGGGTGAGTAGAAGGAGCGTTGAAAACGGCCTCGGCCTGCTGTTTGATAGGAAGCTATATAGAGGGTGTTTGCTTCATTTCCTAAATCAATTGCTTCTTTTGCATCTAGTTGAGTTGATTTTGTTTCAGGTTTAAAGCTGACTTTAATTGGAAGATTTCGTTCTAGAAGTTCTGGAAGAATAAGGTCTCCATTCACCAGTTTATAGCCTTTGTTTTTGATACTATCAATTTCAATGCCTTCTTGTTCTAGACGCCTGATGGCTTTCCAAATTGATGTTCGGCTTAGTGATAGTTCTTCTGCGATTTTTTCTCCGCTGATATAGTCGGTTTCTTTAGTTAGAATCTGATAGACAGCTTGGTAGGATTTCATAGTGTTTCCTTTCTTAAGCAATTGTAAATGATTTAAATATAGTTTGGATAGTTGGTCAAAACCTTATTATATTACTACTATTTTAACATATACCTAGTCTTTACGGTGTGATTTTCTTATAGTAAATCTAGTCATTAAGTTTGAGTTTTGAAATATCAGTATTTTTGCTCCCTTTTTTACCTAGTAAACGTTTCCTTTGTTTTCAAATTGCTAAAAAAGTGGTACAATAAAGGGTAGCTTACTATTATCTGAATCAACTGATTTGGAGAGAAAGGATTCATTTTGAAATCAATAGGCTTTATTGAAAAGCTGAAAGGGTTGTCTAGTAAAGAGCTGATTTTATTGGGAATTATCCTGAGTATCTTTTTACCCTTTTATCTTTTTGTAGTTGTATTCTGTTTATATATTATCAGTTTAATTTTCACAGGAGACATGAAAAGTATTCTTCAGAAAATGGGGGAGCATCCGATGCTGCTTCTTTTTCTTGGCTATAGTACTGTTATATCCGTTTTTGCACAAAATTGGATGGGAGTTGTGGCTTCAGTAGGAATTTTTCTATTTACTGTTTTCTTTTTGCACTATCAGTCGATTTTATCACATAAATTCTTTCGATTGATTTTGCAGCTCGTCTTGTTTGGTAGCGTCTTGTCAGCTGCTTTTGCGAGTTTAGAACATTTCCAAATTGTGAAGAAATTCAACTATGCTTTTCTTTCACCCAATATGCAGGTGTGGCATCAAAATCGTGCAGAAGTGACCTTCTTTAATCCTAATTATTATGGAATTATTTGTTGTTTCTGTATCATGATTGCCTTCTATCTGTTTACAACGACCAAGTTGAATTGGTTGAAAGTATTCTGTGTGATTGCAGGCTTTGTGAATCTCTTTGGTTTGAACTTTACGCAAAATCGAACTGCCTTTCCTGCTATTATCGCTGGAGCCATTATCTATCTCTTTACGACCATTAAAAACTGGAAGGCATTTTGGCTAAGTATTGGGGTCTTTGCGATTGGCTTGAGCTTCCTCTTTTCTAGTGATTTGGGAGTTCGGATGGGGACTTTAGACTCTTCTATGGAAGAACGCATTTCTATCTGGGATGCTGGGATGGCCTTGTTTAAGCAAAATCCTTTTTGGGGTGAAGGGCCATTGACCTACATGCACTCGTATCCTCGGATAAATGCTCCTTATCATGAACATGCTCACAGTCTTTATATTGATACGATTCTGAGTTACGGAATTGTAGGGACTATTTTATTAGTTTTGTCTTCTGTTGCTCCTGTTCGCTTGATGATGGATATGAGTCAGGAGTCGGGGAAACGCCCGATTATCGGTCTTTATCTGTCTTTCCTTACAGTGGTTGCTGTACACGGAATCTTTGACCTGGCCCTCTTCTGGATTCAGTCAGGTTTTATTTTCTTGCTAGTTATGTGCAGTGTTCCATTGGAGCATCGAACGTTGGTATCGGACATGACGGATTAAGTTTTATAAGATTAAAATTCTTCTACCTTGGGTAGGAGATTTTTTTACTGGGGAAAATTATTTCTAAATCGAAATAGTTGACAGATGGAATGACGAGTGTTACAATTGCTGTATTCGTTTCGATATCGAAATAAATTGGAGGTGTCATGAAAGATAGTCATGTGGTAGCCCATCATATTCGTTTGTTGAATGGGAGGATTTTTCAAAAGTTACTGAGCCAAGATCCTGAAGCTCTTTATCGGAGTGAACAGGGCAAGATTTTAGCGGTTTTATGGAATAGTGAAACTGGCTGCGCAACTGCGACAGATATTGCTCTGGCAATTGGGCTTGCTAACAATACACTGACGACGATGATTAAAAAGCTAGAGGAACAAAATCTTGTAACTATTAGTCCATGTGGAGAAGATAAGCGTAAGAAGTATTTGGTTTTAACAGAGTTGGGGCAGTCTCAGAAAGAAGTGGGGCATCGTGTCAGTCAGAAATTGGATACGATCTTTTACAAAGGATTTTCAGAGGAAGAAATTCGTCAGTTTGAAGCCTTTCAAGAAAGAATTTTGGCTAATCTGAAAGAGGAGGAAAATGAGGATTAAAATAGTGCAAATTAGCTGTTTATAAGGAAAGGTCACTTTCGACTTTGTTTTCCAACTCTTAGGACAAGGAAACTATGTGGTTAGCTATGGTCAGACTCAGATTGGTGGAGTTGCCTATGCCCAGTACGATATCTTCCGTCTAGAAAACGGGAAAATTGTGGAACATTGGGATAATAAGGAAGTCATGCCTAAGGTAGAAGACTTGACCAATCGAGGGAAGTTTTAAATTGAGGACACAGAATGATTGAATACAAGAATGTAGCGCTACGCTACACAGAAAAAGATGTTTTGAGAGACGTTAATTTACGGATTGAGAATGGCGAGTTTATGGTTTTAGTTGGTCCATCTGGCTCAGGTAAGACAACCATGATTAAGATGGTCAACCGCCTCTTGGAACCAACTGATGGAAATATTTACATGGATGGCAAGCGCATCAAAGACTATGATGAGCGTGAGCTTCGTCTCTCTACTGGTTATGTTTTACAGGCCATTGCTCTATTTCCCAATCTAACGGTCGCGGAAAATATTGCCCTGATTCCTGAGATGAAGGGCTGGGCTAAGGAAGAAATAGCGAAGAAAACCGAAGAGTTTTTGGCTAAGGTTGGTTTACCAGGAGCCGAGTATGGGCATCGTTTGCCTAGTGAATTATCTGGTGGAGAACAGCAACGGGTCGGTATTGTTCGTGCTATGATTGGTCAGCCTAAGATTCTCCTCATGGATGAGCCTTTTTCAGCCTTGGATGCAATTTCGAGAAAACAGTTGCAAGTTCTGACAAAAGAATTGCATAAAGAGTTTGGGATGACAACGATTTTTGTAACCCATGATACGGATGAAGCCTTGAAATTGGCGGACCGTATTGCTGTTTTGCAGGATGGAGAGATTCGTCAGGTGGCGAATCCCGAGACCATTTTAAAAGCCCCTGCAACAGAATTTGTAGCAGACTTGTTTGGAGGTAGTGTTCATGACTAATTTAATTGCAACTTTTCAGGATCGTTTTAGTGATTGGTTGACAGCTCTATCTCAACATTTGCAGTTGTCACTTTTGACCCTGTTACTAGCTATTTTTATCGCGATTCCTTTGGCTGTTTATCTTCGTTATCATGAGAAGTTGGCCGACTGGGTCTTGCAGATTGCAGGGATTTTCCAGACCATCCCGTCTCTGGCCTTGTTGGGACTCTTTATCCCCTTGATGGGAATTGGAACCTTGCCGGCTTTGACAGCTCTAGTGATCTATGCGATCTTTCCGATTTTACAAAATACCATCACTGGACTCAAGGGAATTGATCCAAGTCTACAAGAGGCTGGGATTGCCTTTGGGATGACCAGGTGGGAGCGTCTCAAGAAGTTTGAAATTCCACTTGCTATGCCTGTTATGATGTCTGGGATTCGGACGGCAGCGGTCTTGATTATCGGTACGGCAACCTTGGCTGCCTTGATTGGTGCAGGGGGACTGGGTTCCTTTATCCTTTTGGGAATTGACCGTAATAATGCCAGTCTGATTTTGATTGGGGCCCTTTCTTCTGCAGTGCTTGCCATTGCCTTTAACTTCCTACTAAAAGTGATGGAAAAGGCAAAATTACGGACGATTTTTTCTGGTTTTGCCTTGGTGACCATATTGCTTGGTTTGTCTTATAGTCCAGCCCTCTTGGCTCAAAAAGAGAAAGAGAACTTGGTTATTGCTGGGAAATTGGGTCCAGAACCAGAAATTTTGGCCAATATGTATAAGTTACTGATTGAAGAAAATACCAGCATGACTGCGACTGTTAAACCAAATTTTGGGAAAACAAGCTTTCTTTATGAAGCTTTGAAAAAAGGCGATATTGATATCTATCCTGAATTTACTGGTACGGTGACTGAAAGTTTGCTGCAACCATCACCGAAAGTGAGTCATGAGCCAGAGCAGGTTTATAATGTGGCGCGTGATGGTATTGCCAAACAGGATCATCTAGCCTATCTCAAACCTATGTCTTATCAAAATACCTACGCTGTAGCTGTTCCGAAAAAGATTGCTCAAGAATATGGCTTGAAGACCATTTCGGACTTGAAAAAAGTGGAAGGGCAGTTGAAGGCAGGCTTTACACTTGAGTTTAATGACCGTGAAGATGGAAATAAGGGCTTACAATCAATGTACGGTCTCAATCTTAATGTAGCGACCATGGAGCCAGCTCTTCGCTATCAGGCAATTCAGTCAGGCGATATTCAAATCACGGACGCTTATTCGACTGATGCGGAATTGGCACGTTATGATTTACAGGTATTGGAAGATGACAAACAACTCTTCCCACCTTATCAAGGGGCTCCACTAATGAAAGAAGCTCTTCTCAAGAAACATCCAGAGTTGGAAACGGTTCTCAATAAATTGGCTGGTAAAATTACTGAAAGCCAGATGAGCCAGCTCAACTACCAAGTCGGTGTTGAAGGCAAGTCAGCAGAACAAGTAGCCAAGGAGTTTCTACAAGAACAAGGTTTGTTGAAGAAATGATGGGGCAGAGACTTTAAGCAAACTGAACTCAACTTCCTTAAACGACTAGATAAAAGAATGCTCAGACAATTTCGTCTGGGCTTTTTGATTATTGAAAAGATAAGAAACTCAGTAGCCTAGAAATAAGGCAACCGAGCTTTAATCTGTATTCAATTTTTAGGAATGAGAAGGTCTAGATAAAATTGGACAACTTCCTGTTCTGTGAAATCTTGCCCTTTTTTGAGCCACCAGGTCAATGTCTCGATAAAGTTGGATACGATTAAGTGTTGGAGGTAAGAAGTAGGCAGACTCGGGTGAGATTCTTTTAAATCATCAGCCATCACGGAATAGACATGGTGTTCTAGCTCTTTATGGAGTTGACGGAGGAAGTAGTCATTTTTGGAAAATAGCAGACTGGTGATATGGTCTTGGTTTTTCTGAAAATGCAGAAAGAGGTGGGCGAGATAGTCCACGGTAGAAACGGATTGCTCTCTTTCAAAGAGGTGATGGAAGAGGTGGCGGCAAAGCTCGTCCAGAAGTAGTTCCTTACTCTCATAGTGACAGTAAAAGGTGGAACGTCCTACATCTGCGAGATCAATGATATCCTGAACTGTAGTGGCTTCGTACCCCTTATCGTTCAAAAGTTGTAGAAAAGCTTGATAGATGGCTTTTTTGGTTTTGCTGATACGGCGGTCAATGTTAGTCATATGGACACTTGAGGCAAATTGTTCAGAACTGAATAAAGCTGACGTTTTGCTTCTATCCTTTCTTTGAATTTTAGTGGATAATGATAATGAACAAGGTGTTCATAAATTTATTATAACAAAGGAATGAGAAAGATGAAGGCAAAATATACTGTTTGGGTAGCTTTTTTCTTAAATTTAAGCTATGCCATTGTTGAGTTTATCGCAGGAGGAATCTTTGGTTCGAGTGCTGTTCTTGCTGATTCTGTCCATGACTTGGGAGATGCTATAGCCATTGGCATATCGGCCTTTTTAGAAACAATCTCTAATCGTGAAGAAGACAGCCACTATACCTTGGGCTACAAGCGTTTTAGCCTTTTAGGGGCCATGGTAACGGCTGTGATTCTTATGACAGGGTCCGTTTTGGTCATTTTGGAAAATATAGCGAAAATCTTTCATCCACAACCGGTCAATGATGAGGGGATTCTCTGGTTAGGAATTATTGCGATTACTATCAATGTGCTAGCGAGTCTCGTCATTCGCAAAGGACAAACCAAGAACGAATCCATTCTCAGCCTGCACTTTCTGGAAGATACCTTGGGTTGGGTGACTGTCATCCTGATGGCCATTGTTCTTCGATTTACCGATTGGTATATCTTGGATCCGCTCTTGTCTCTTGTTATTTCCTTCTTTATTCTGTCAAAAGCCCTTCCACGTTTTTGGAGAACGCTCAAGATATTCCTCGATGCAGTGCCAGAAGGAGTAGATATCCAGAAGATCAAGACGGATTTAGCAGAATTGGACCATGTCGCTAGTATCAATCAGCTTAATCTCTGGACTATGGATGGTTTGGAAAAAAATGCCATTGTCCATGTTTGTTTAAAAGAGATGGAGCATATGGAAACTTGTAAAGAATCTATTCGAATTTTCCTCAAAGATTGTGGCTTTCAAAATATTACCATTGAAGTTGATGCAGACCTAGAAAGTCACCAAGCACATAAGCGAAAGGTGTGAGTTGGAGCGGAATCATAGAGATTATTAGAGAAACAGCCTTGCTAGAGGTCGTTTTGTAATCCTAATCATTCTTTGTACTCTCTCTCAATGTCAGTCTGGTTCCCAGCATGGTCAGGCTAGGTATTTTCCGACCGTGGAGGACTTCCTTGTTAAGAATATCCATACCTGATCGGCCCATTTCTTCGGTATAGACGGTAATGCTGGAGAGGGGAGGATAGACTTGCTTGGTCAGGCTGGTGTCGTTAAAGGAAATAAGACTGACGCGGTCTGGCAGGCTGATTCCAGCTTCTTGGAGGGCACGGAGGGCACCTATAGCTAAACTATCGCTGGCTGCGAAAAAGGCTGGCGGGAGTTGGTCTCCCAAGTTCTGAATGGCCTCTTTCATTAAGTCATAGCCAGACTGGGCAGTAAAGCTTCCTTGAAAGACCAGTTCATCATGATAGATTCCCTTCGCTTGACTGTAGTTTCTGAAGTTTTCCAGCCGCTTATCCTCAATGATTTCTTCTTGGTCGGTTGTTTCCTCAATCCCTGTTAGAATTCCGATACGATCAAGTCCTTGGCTGAGGAAATAATCGACAACCTGTTTCATAGCAGTGTAAAAGTCCGTAATAATGCAGGTATGTCCCAGGGAAAGTGTATCACTGTCTAGAAAGACCAGGGGTTTTTGATATTCTTCAAAGGCAGAAATCTGAGCTCGGCTAAATTTTCCGATGCAGAGAATCCCAATCACTTCCTCGCTTAGGGTAAAAGGATGGTCATTAAAATAGCGTAAGATATCATAGTCCAGTTCTTGGGCTCTTTTTTCTATGCCTAGGCGAATCTGGTAGTAGTAGAGGTCGTCCAGCTCCCCTTGTTCGCTGACCCATTGGATAATAGCAATCTTTTGCTTGAGCTTGTGGGACTCGCCTGTCTTGAGGTGCTTGGTGTAGCCCAGCTCTTCAGCAACGGTTAAAATACGGTGCCTGGTTTTTTCTGTAACAGATAGGCTCTGGTCGCGGTTGAGGACACGGGATACGGTCGCGATAGAGACAGAGGCTAGCTGTGCAATGTCTTTTAAGGTAGCCATAAATCCTCCTTTTTTAAGGTTAGTATATCATATTTTTCTGCTTTTTACTGATAGTTTAGTAAAAGTTTAGTAAAAAGGATTGACCTTGGGAAATCCCTTGGATACAATAGAAGAAAACGATTACACGTTAAAAGTGACTTAACGGACAGTAAAAGGAGAAATCATATGACACAACATCTTACTGCTGAAGCTCTTCGTAAAGACTTTCTTGCTGTTTTTGGTCAAGAAGCAGACCAAACATTCTTTTCACCAGGTCGCATCAACTTGATTGGTGAACACACAGACTACAACGGTGGACATGTATTTCCAGCAGCTATTTCCTTAGGAACTTATGGGGCTGCTCGCAAACGTGACGACCAAGTCTTGCGTTTCTACTCAGCTAACTTTGAGGACAAGGGTATTATCGAAGTGCCTCTCGCTGACCTCAAGTTTGAAAAAGAGCACAACTGGACCAATTATCCAAAAGGTGTTCTTCATTTCTTGCAAGAGGCTGGGCATGTGATTGACAAAGGGTTTGATTTTTATGTTTATGGGAATATTCCAAATGGAGCTGGTTTGTCTTCTTCAGCATCATTGGAACTCTTGACAGGAGTCGTGGCAGAGCATCTCTTTGATTTAAAATTAGAGCGTCTCGATTTGGTTAAAATCGGAAAACAAACAGAAAACAACTTTATCGGAGTCAACTCTGGCATTATGGATCAATTTGCTATTGGTATGGGGGCTGACCAACGTGCTATTTACCTAGATACCAACACCTTAGAGTATGATTTGGTACCACTTGATTTGAAGGACAATGTCGTTGTTATCATGAACACTAACAAACGCCGTGAATTGGCGGATTCTAAATACAATGAACGTCGTGCTGAATGTGAAAAAGCAGTGGAAGAGTTGCAAGTTGCCTTAGATATTCAGACCTTGGGTGAATTGGATGAGTGGGCCTTTGACCAATATAGCTATCTGATTAAAGATGAAAATCGTTTGAAACGTGCTCGTCATGCTGTGCTTGAAAACCAACGTACCCTTAAAGCTCAAGCAGCCCTCCAAGCAGGAGATTTGGAAACATTTGGTCGTTTGATGAATGCGTCACACGTTTCTCTGGAGCATGACTATGAAGTAACTGGTTTGGAATTGGATACCCTTGTTCACACAGCTTGGGCACAAGCAGGTGTTCTCGGTGCTCGCATGACAGGGGCAGGTTTTGGCGGATGTGCCATTGCCTTGGTGCAAAAAGATGCTGTTGATACCTTTAAGGAAGCTGTAGGCAAACACTACGAGGAAGTAGTTGGATACGCTCCAAGTTTCTATATCGCTGAAGTTGCAGGTGGCACTCGCGTCCTTGACTAGTCAAAAGGAGGCTATATAGTGACCTTAGTAGATAAATTTGTAACACATGTCATTTCTGAAAGTTCATTTGAGGAAATGGATCGAATCTACCTGACCAATCGTGTCTTGGCACGAGTGGGAGACGGTGTTTTGGAAGTTGAGACGGATCTGGATAAAGTGATTGACCTCAAGGACCAGCTTGTTGAGGAAGCCGTTCGATTAGAAACGATTGAGGATAGTCAGACTGCGCGTGAAATCCTTGGTGCTGAACTGATGGACTTGGTGACTCCTTGTCCGAGTCAGGTTAATCGTGACTTCTGGGAAACCTACGCCCAATCTCCTGAGCAAGCGATAGAGGATTTTTACCAACTCAGTCAGAAAAATGACTACATCAAACTCAAGGCCATTGCTAAAAATATTGCTTATCGTGTTCCATCTGACTACGGAGAACTTGAAATTACCATCAATCTCTCTAAACCTGAAAAGGATCCGAAAGAGATTGCGGCAGCCAAGTTGGTGCAAGCTAGCAATTATCCCCAGTGTCAGCTTTGTCTAGAGAATGAAGGTTACCATGGTCGGGTCAACCACCCAGCTCGCAGCAATCACCGTATTATCCGCTTTGAAATGGCTGGTCAGGAGTGGGGCTTCCAGTATTCGCCCTATGCTTATTTTAATGAGCACTGTATTTTCTTAGATGGCCAGCATCGTCCCATGACGATTAGCCGTCATAGTTTTGAACGTCTGTTGGCTATCGTAGAGCAGTTTCCAGGATATTTTGCAGGCTCTAATGCCGACCTGCCGATTGTGGGAGGTTCTATTCTAACTCATGATCATTATCAGGGAGGCCGTCACGTATTTCCTATGGAATTGGCTCCCTTGCAAAAGACCTTCCGATTTGCTGGTTTTGAGCAGGTCAAGGCTGGGATTGTCAAATGGCCAATGTCAGTGTTGCGTTTGACTTCGGCTTCCAAAAAGGATTTGATTAACTTGGCTGATAAGATTTTGCAGGAATGGCGTCAGTATTCAGATCCTGCAGTGCAGATTTTGGCAGAGACTGATGGGACACCACACCATACCATCACACCCATTGCTCGTAAACGCGATGGACAGTTTGAGTTGGACTTAGTCTTGCGGGACAATGAGACTTCTGCAGAACATCCTGATGGCATCTATCATCCCCACAAGGATGTCCAACATATCAAGAAGGAAAATATCGGCTTGATTGAGGTCATGGGCTTAGCAATCTTGCCACCACGTCTGAAAGAAGAAGTGGAGCAAGTCGCTAGCTACTTAGTGGGAGAAGATGTCTCAGTTGCCGCTTATCATCAGGAATGGGCAGACCAACTCAAAGCCCAACATCCAGACATAACGGATAAAGAAAAAGCCCTTGAAATCGTCAAGGACTCTGTTGGTACTATCTTTGCGCGTGTTCTGGAGGACGCTGGAGTTTACAAGCAGACGGAGCAGGGACAGGCAGCCTTTATGCGCTTTGTGGAGCAGGTTGGAATTTTGCCAGACTAGGAGCTTTCTCCTTGCACAGTCTTATAAAAAGTAGTATCATAGTGTCGTTTGAAATATCAGGAGGAAACGATGAAAGACTTTCATTTTGACGCTATATCTGCCTTTGAAAATTACGAAATTGAAAAAATGAGAGATGGTCACGTTGTGGTGACGACCAAAGTAGTAGACTCGTCGCTCAACTACTATGGCAATGCCCATGGTGGCTATCTCTTTACCCTTTGCGACCAGATCAGTGGTTTGGTGGTCATATCTCTGGGACTTGATGGAGTGACACTCCAATCTTCTATCAACTACCTCAAGGCAGGAAAACTCGACGATGTATTGACCATTAAAGGAGAATGTGTCCATCAAGGTCGCACAACCTGTGTCGTGGATGTTGATATCACCAATCAAGAAGGAAGAAATGTCTGCAAGGCAACATTTACCATGTTTGTCACAGGCCAGCGGTCAGAAGACAGACAGGTGAGGATATAAAGAAATGTGAGTGGGATAAATTTATCTCACTCATTTTTAATTTATGAGATATGTTAGAAGGAAATATAAAAGAGAGTGATGAAATACAAATGTAATAGGTACATATTGTGGTATACTAGTTATAGTAGATTTTAATTGCTTATATCGAGTGAATTCTCATATTAGTGAGGAATTTTTAAATGGAATTACACTTTAATTTAGAATTAGTAGAAACCTATAAAAGTAATAGCCAAAAGGCACGTATCTTAACGGAGGATTGGGTTTATCGTCAGTCTTATTGCCCTAATTGTGGGAACAATCCCTTAAATCATTTTGAAAATAATCGGCCTGTAGCAGATTTTTACTGTAATCATTGTAGTGAGGAGTTTGAACTAAAGAGCAAAAAAGGAAAATTTTCATCAACAATCAATGATGGTGCTTATGCAACGATGATGGAGCGTGTTCAGGCAGATAATAATCCTAATTTCTTTTTTTTAACTTATACAAAAAATTTTGAGGTAAATAATTTTCTGGTCCTTCCAAAGCAATTTGTTACACCGAAATCAATTATTCAAAGGAAGCCACTTGCGCAAACTGCTAGACGAGCAGGTTGGATTGGTTGTAACATAGATTTATCGCAAGTACCTTCCAAAGGAAGAATATTTCTCGTGCAAAATGGGCAAGTTAGGGATCCAGAAAAAGTTACAAAAGAATTTAAGCAAAGTTTGTTTTTAAGGAAGAACTCTCTTTCATCAAGAGGTTGGACAATAGAAATTCTAAATTGTATAGATAAGATAGATGGTTCAGAATTTACCCTTGAAGATATGTATCGTTTTGAAAGTGACTTAAAAAATATCTTTGTTAAGAACAATCATATCAAAGAAAAGATTAGGCAACAGCTTCAAATATTAAGAGACAAAGAAATAATAGAATTTAAAGGTAGAGGAAAGTATCGGAAATTATGAAAACGAAACAACTTGTTGCATCAGAAGAGGTGTATGATTTCTTAAAAGTTATCTGGCCTGATTATGAAACAGAGAGTAATTATGAAAACTTATGTGTAATGGTTTATACTTTATCAGACCCTGATTGTGTGAGGTGGTTATCTGAAAATATGGAGTTTGGTGATGAGAAACAACTTTCTTTATTGAATAAAAAATATAGCTGGGAATATGGAGATGAATTACCAGAGTGGTTGGAAAGCCCAAAACATAGATTATTGCTAATAAGTGAGTTATTGGAGAGAAACTTAAGATGAAAAAGTATACAGTAGAAATTACAGAAACTCTAACCCGTTTAGTAAGTATAGAGGCTGAAAATCCAGATGAAGCCGAACGACTTGTAAGAGAAAAGTATAAGAGTTGTGAAATTGTTCTTGATGCAGATGATTTTCAGGACTATGAGACTAGTATATATGAGTAGATGTTTTTATTTTGTCACACAAAAAAGAGGCTCACACCTCTTTTTCTTATTTCTTTTTATGATTTAGTACCGCATTGAGGACAATAGCAAGTAGGCTGGCTACGACGATTCCGTTTGAGAAGAACATTTGGAAGGCTGTTGGCATGCTGACAAAGAGATTACTGTTGTTGAGTCCGACACCTGCAGCGATTGAAACAGCTGCGATAAGGAAGTTATGTTCATTGTTAGCAAAGTCAACACGAGCGAGGATTTGCATCCCTTGAATAGACACAAAACCAAACATCACCAGCATGGCACCACCGAGGACAGGGCTTGGAATGATTTGGGCAAGGGCGCCAAACTTAGGAAGGAGTCCAAGGAGAACCAGGAAACCAGCCGCGTAGTAGATTGGCAGGCGAGTCTTGATTCCTGATAATTTAACCAAACCAACGTTTTGTGAAAATCCTGTGTAAGGGAAGGTGTTAAAGATTCCTCCGAGAAGTACGGCCAAGCCTTCTGCGCGGTAACCGTTGCGCAGGCGCGTGCTGTCGATTGGGTCTTTCGTGATATCAGACAAGGCCAGATAAACACCAGTCGACTCAACCATAGACACCGTTGCGATGATACACATCATGACAATAGATGAGATTTCAAAGGTTGGCATCCCAAAGTAGAGGGGAGTTGGGACATGGACAAGTGGTGCTGCAGCAACAGGAGAGAAATCAACCAAGCCCATGGTAGCAGCAATGGCAGTTCCAACAACCAGACCAATCAAAATAGAGATAGACTTGATAAATCCTTTGGTAAAGATGTTAATCAAGAGGATAATTACAACGGTAATAGCTGCAAGCAGAAGACTTTGACCAGTTGGTTCTGGAACGTTATTTCCCATATTTCCAATAGCGACAGGAATCAAGGTTAAACCAATCGTGGTAATTACAGATCCTGTTACGATAGAAGGGAAGAGATTGGCTACTTTTGAGAAGATGCCTGAAACAAGAACCACGTAAATCCCTGATGCGATAAGGGCACCAAACATAGCGCCGCTACCATGGCTTTGACCAATCATAATCAAGGGAGCGACCGACTGGAAGGCAACTCCAAGAACGACTGGGAGTCCAATCCCAAAGTATTTGTTGAGTTGGAGTTGGAGGAAGGTTGCCACCCCACACATGAAGATATCTGTAGAAATCAGGTAGGTCAACTGTTCAGCTGAATAGCCAAGGGCTGTCGCAATCATGATGGGAACCAGGATGGATCCTGAGTACATGGCTAGTAAGTGCTGCAAGCCAAGAACGGCTGCTTGCGAGTGTTTTTCTTGAGTTTGCATTAGAGATCTGCCTCCTTAAAAATAACTTGACCATTTTCAAAACGATCCAAACGAGCGAGTGATAGAACAGGGTAGCCTGCTTTTTCAAGCAAATCACGGCCATCTTGGAAGGATTTTTCAATCACAATACCGATAGCTTCGACTGTGGCACCAGCTTGTTCGATGATTTGAATCAAGCCTTTGGCAGCTTGGCCATTAGCAAGGAAATCGTCGATAATCAAGACCTTGTCCTCTGGTGAGAGGAATTTCCCAGCGATAGAAACGGTGCTGGTTACCTGCTTGGTAAAGGAGTAAACTTCGGCAGTTAAGATGCCTTCGTTCATAGTGATGTTTTTAGCTTTTTTAGCGAAAATCATGGGAACGTTTAAGGCTTCAGCTGTAAAAACGGCTGGGGCAATACCCGACGCTTCAATGGTCACGACTTTGGTAATACCAGCAGAAGCAAATTTTTCCGCAAAAACCTTACCAATCTCTCGCATCAAGCTAAAGTCAACTTGGTGAGTTAAAAAGGAATCCACCTTGAGGATGTTATCACCCAAGATATGCCCATCCTTGAGGATGCGCTCTTCTAATAATTTCATGAGACCTCCTAAAGTCTAAAAGCCAATCCATTTGCTTGTTTCAGATTTTTATCCAGTAAAAACTGATAGAAAAAAGACCTACTTAATCTCTAAGTAAGTCCCCAAAATAGGCATGACAAAAAAGACCATACCTTCAAGCCAACTTACTTATTGTTAGGTGTTCTGGCACCTTGTAGAAACGTCGTGCCAATTCACGACATAAACAAGTAAAACGATATTCAATTTTAAATAGGCTTGAGCCAATGTTTTTATTTTACACTAAATAACTTTAGAAATCAAATGCTTTGTTAGTGTTTTGTTTTAAAAAACGAACAAATATAATAAAAATGAGCAAAAATTAACTTATTAGCTAACATTTAGAAGGTTTTTCCATCATAAAAGGCATATTATCAAGATTTTTCAAGACCTGACAATATGCCTTTTTCTGATTTTAAAGACTTTACCCAGTCTTTATTATTCTACTCGCTAAATCTTAAAAAATAGCCATCTGGATCCAAAACTGCAAATTCATGTGGATAGATATAGTGATCCTCAACACGAAACTTTCTTTTGGTTAAGGGACGATGGATAGGATAGTCAGCTTCCAGCAGTTTTTGGTGGAGCTGAGGAACATCTGCAATGCCAAAGGAAATATTGACACCGCGTCCGAAAGGATAGGTCAGTTGGGCTAATTCTTCTGCGCTGCCTTCTTCTAACATGAGCTGGCAGTCTTCAAGCGAGAGGAAGAGAAATTTCTCCTCGGGGCGCTCGTATTCGACAGAGAATCCTAGCAGGTTGCAGTAGAAGTGGCGTGATTTTTCGATGTCAGATACTACAAATTCAGGAATGACAGCTTGATAGTCCATTCGTTTTCTCCTTAGAGTTCAATCTCCATGACAATGGGTGTGTGGTCTTGGCGCGCACCGGAGTCAATCATATCAGACTTGGTCACCTTGTCAGCCACGCGGTTGCTTGTCAGCCAGTAGTCGATTCTCCAGCCTGTATTGTTGATTTTAGAAGTCTTGCTTCGTTGTGCCCACCAAGTGTAGCGTTCTGGAACATTGCCGTGAATGTGGCGGAAGGTATCCGTAAATCCAGTTGCTAAAAGGTTGGTAAATCCAGCACGTTCCTCGTCGGTAAATCCTGGTGAACGGCGGTTGCTAGCAGGATTTGCAAGATCGATTTCATTGTGGGCTACGTTGTAGTCACCGGTTGCAAGGACTGGTTTTTCTTTGTCTAGTTCAGCCAAGTATTCAGCATATTTGACATCCCAGACTTGACGTTCTTCCAAGCGTTTGAGACCGTCGCCAGCGTTTGGAGTGTAAACTTGAGTTACGAAAAATTCATCAAATTCCAAAGTGATGATGCGGCCTTCCAAGTCCATGGTAGAAGGGGCACCGATTTCTGGAAAACTGATTGTAGGCGTAAGTTCTTTCTTATAAAGGAACATGGTTCCAGCATAGCCTTTACGGGCAGGCTCTTGAGAAGAGCGCCACGTGTTTTCGTAGCCTGGGAAGAGTTCTTCTAAAATTTCCAAGTGTTTCTTTGTAGGCCCTTTGGCAGAAAGCTTGGTTTCTTGGATAGCAATGATATCAGCATTTTCAGCGACCAAGGTTTGTAGGACTTCTTGGGATAATTTGGCACGAGCTGAGTCGCTAGTTAGGGCTGCGTTAAGGGAATCAATATTCCATGAGATAAGTTTCATAAAGTTACCTTTTTCATTCAGATTATAGATTTTATTATACCAAAAAAAGGTCTATTTCCCCAACGTATGGTTTGAAAAATCACCCTTTTTCGTTTATAATGAAGAATGATTTTATGAAAGGGAGTGAAAATAAATGAAATTTTACTCATATGACTATGTACTTAGCCAAATCAGTCAGCAAAATGGCATCATGATTGGCTTCGGGATTGTGCTCCTAGCTATCACAGGATTTTTTGCTTTTAAAGCTTATCGTGATAAAAAGGGGACTAAGTTTAGGGAATTGGTCATGATTTTGGCCTTGACCTTGGTGGCCATGCTTTTGGTGACAATCTCAAAATACCAGACCAATCAAGCCTCTAACAACCAATTTCAAACCTCCCTTCATTTCATAGAGGTTGTTTCCAAAGACTTGGGAGTGGATAAATCAGAAGTTTATGTCAATACTTCTGCAGCCACTGATGGAGCGCTTGTCAAGGTAGGTCCAAATTTCTACCGCGCCATGAACGGGAGCCAACCAGACAAGTATCTTTTAGAGAAATTAGAATTGAATCAAACAGACGCTATTGAATTGGTGGAGGTAAACAAATGACACTCAATTATATGGAAATTTTAATCAAACTGGCCTTGGGTCTTTTCTCTCTTGTTTTTGTTATTAATGTGACAGGAAAGGGGAATCTAGCACCTAACTCTGCGACAGACCAAATTCAGAACTATGTTCTTGGTGGTATCATCGGTGGGGTGATTTACAATAGTTCAATCAGCATTCTGCAGTACGCAGTGATTTTGATGATGTGGACGATTTTGGTCTTGACCCTCAAGTGGCTCAATAACAATGTTCGTTTTGTCAAACGCTTGATTGATGGAAAACCAACTCTCCTTATCAAAAATGGGCAGATTGACCCAGAAGCCTGTCGTTCAGTTGGTTTGTCTGCAGCAGAAGTTGCTCTCAAACTTCGTAGCCAAGGAATTTTCCAGATGAAGCAAGTCAAACGAGCTGTGCAGGAGCAAAATGGCCAACTCATCGTGGTCCAAATAGGAGATGAAAATCCTAAGTATCCAGTTGTGACTGACGGTGTGATCCAAGTCGATGTCTTGGAAACGATTGGCCGTAGCGAAGAGTGGCTGCTTGATAATCTCAGCAAACAAGGACATGACAATGTAGCCAATATCTTTATCGCTGAGTATGACAAGGGTGCGGTCACAGTCGTAACCTATGAATAAGAAAAACCTGGGGGTCTTGGCCTCAGGTTTCTATTTGCAATCAGAAAGGGATGTTATGTCCATTATTCAAAAACTTTGGTGGTTTTTCAAGTTAGAAAAACGCCGTTATTTAGTCGGGATTGTGGCTCTGGTCTTGGTTTCCGTCCTCAACCTCATTCCCCCAATGGTTATGGGGAGGGTCATTGATGCCATCACATCGGGGCAATTAACCCAGCAGGACCTCCTTCTTGCCCTATTTTACTTGCTTCTTGCAGCCTTTGGGATGTACTATCTGCGCTATGTTTGGCGTATGTATATCCTTGGGACTTCCTACCGTTTGGGACAGATTATGCGCTCTCGCTTATTTGAACATTTCACAAAAATGTCTCCAGCTTTTTATCAAACCTACCGGACGGGGGACCTGATGGCACACGCAACCAATGATATCAATGCCCTAACGCGTCTGGCAGGGGGTGGTGTTATGTCTGCCGTGGATGCCTCTATCACGGCTTTAGTGACCTTGATGACCATGCTCTTTAGCATTTCGTGGCAAATGACCCTAGTTGCCATTTTACCCTTACCTTTCATGGCTTATGCGACCAGTCGTTTAGGTAGAAAGACTCATAAGGCCTTTGGTGAATCACAAGCTGCCTTTTCTGAACTCAATAACAAGGTACAGGAGTCCGTATCAGGTATTAAAGTGACCAAGTCTTTCGGGTACCAGGCGGACGAGCTCAAGTCCTTTCAGGCAGTCAATGAATTGACCTTCCAAAAGAATCTCCAAACCATGAGATACGATAGTCTCTTTGACCCCATGGTTCTCTTGTTTGTTGGTTCCTCCTATGTTTTAACGCTTTTGGTGGGCTCTTTGATGGTTCAGGAGGGGCAGATTACCGTTGGGAATCTAGTTACCTTTATCAGCTACTTGGATATGCTAGTTTGGCCTCTTATGGCCATTGGTTTCCTCTTTAATATCACTCAGCGAGGGAAGGTTTCTTACCAGCGGATTGAGGAACTTTTGTCTCAGGAATCACCTGTACAAGACCCCGAGTTTCCTTTAGATGGTATTGAAAATGGACGCTTAGAGTACGATATTGACAGCTTTGCCTTTGAAAATGAGGAAACACTGACGGATGTTCACTTTAGTTTAGAAAAAGGGCAAACCCTGGGCTTGGTTGGGCAAACAGGCTCTGGGAAAACTTCCTTGATCAAACTTCTCTTGCGTGAATACGATGTGGATAAGGGTGCTATTTACCTAAACGGTCATAATATTCGTGACTATCGTCTGACAGACCTTCGTAGTCTTATGGGCTATGTTCCTCAGGACCAGTTCCTCTTTGCGACTTCAATCTTAGACAATATACGCTTTGGGAATCCTGATTTACCACTTTCAGCGGTCGAGGAAGCGACTAAGCTAGCCCAAGTTTACCAAGACATTGTAGCCATGCCTC
>CAUPXP010000025.1:0-19690 GCA_963515455.1 Streptococcus mitis
ATGAGGTTCTAGTTTTGGCTGACCTTTGGAGTGGATCTCCATTCAACCAAGCTAGTCGCGTGATGGGAGAAAATCCCGAACGTAAGTTTGCCATCATCACAGGACTTAATTTACCGATGTTGATTCAAGCCTATACAGAGCGCCTCATGGACGCTGCTGCAGGTGTAGAAAAAGTCGCTGCGAATATCATTAAAGAAGCCAAAGATGGTATCAAGGCTCTTCCAGAGGAGCTCAACCCAGTTGAGGAAGTAGCAAGCGCTGCAGCTGCTCCAGTTGCCCAAGCTGCTATCCCAGAAGGAACTGTCATCGGAGACGGTAAACTCAAAATCAACCTTGCCCGTCTAGACACTCGTTTACTTCACGGTCAGGTTGCAACTGCTTGGACTCCAGATTCAAAAGCAGACCGTATCATCGTTGCTTCAGATAACGTAGCTAAAGACGAATTACGTAAAGAATTGATTAAACAAGCAGCTCCAGGTAAAGTGAAAGCAAACGTTGTTCCTATCCAAAAACTAATCGACGTTGCAAAAGATCCTCGCTTCGGAGAAACACATGCCCTTATCTTGTTTGAAACACCTCAAGATGCTCTTCGTGCTATCGAAGGTGGCGTGCCAATCAAAACTCTTAATGTTGGATCAATGGCTCACTCAACTGGTAAAACAATGGTTAACAACGTTTTGTCTATGGACAAAGAAGACGTTGCTACATTTGAAAAAATGCGTGATCTTGGTGTTGAATTTGATGTACGTAAAGTACCAAACGACACGAAAAAAGATTTGTTTGACTTGATCAACAAAGCAAACGTGCAATAATCGATTTTATGAAAGGATTTTAAAGATGTCTATTATTTCTATGGTTTTAGTAGTCGTTGTAGCCTTCCTAGCAGGTCTTGAAGGTATCCTCGACCAGTTCCAATTCCATCAACCAATCGTAGCTTGTACCCTTATCGGTCTTGTTACTGGTAACCTTGAAGCAGGTATTATCCTTGGTGGTTCTCTTCAAATGATCGCCCTTGGTTGGGCTAACATCGGAGCTGCCGTAGCTCCTGACGCTGCTCTTGCTTCTGTTGCTGCTGCCATTATCATGGTTCTTGGTGGCGACTTTACCAAGACAGGTATCGGTGTTGCCCAAGCGGTTGCTATCCCTCTTGCAGTTGCTGGTCTATTCTTGACTATGATTGTCCGTACACTCTCTGTCGGATTGGTTCACACTGCTGATGCTTCTGCTAAAAAAGGTGACTTCAAAGCAGTTGAACGTGCTCACTTTGTCGCACTTCTTCTTCAAGGTCTTCGTATTGCAATCCCTGCAGCACTCCTTCTAATGGTACCAACTGAAACAGTACAAAGCATTCTAAATGCTATGCCTGATTGGCTCAAAGATGGTATGGCTATCGGTGGTGGTATGGTTGTTGCCGTTGGTTACGCTATGGTTATCAACATGATGGCAACTCGTGAAGTATGGCCATTCTTCGCTATCGGTTTCGTGCTTGCTGCCGTGTCAGATATTACTCTAATCGGATTTGGTGCTATCGGTGTTGCTATCGCTCTTATCTACCTTCACCTTTCTAAAACTGGTGGAAATGGTGGCGGAGGAGCCGCAACTTCTAACGACCCAATCGGCGATATCCTAGAAGACTACTAAGATAAGAAAGGACTGAAAACATCATGACTGAAAAACTTCAATTAACTAAATCAGATCGTAAAAAAGTTTGGTGGCGTTCAACTTTCTTACAAGGTTCTTGGAACTATGAACGTATGCAAAACTTGGGTTGGGCTTACTCATTAATTCCAGCTCTTAAAAAACTTTACACTAAAAAAGAAGATCAAATCGCTGCTCTTGAACGCCATCTTGAGTTCTTCAACACTCACCCATACGTAGCCGCTCCAATCATGGGGGTTACTCTTGCACTTGAAGAAGAACGTGCTAACGGTGTTGAGATCGATGATGCTGCTATCCAAGGGGTTAAAATCGGTATGATGGGACCTCTTGCTGGTATCGGTGACCCAGTATTCTGGTTTACAGTACGCCCAATCCTTGGATCTCTCGGTGCTTCACTTGCCCTTACTGGCAATATCTTGGGTCCACTCCTCTTCTTCGTTCTTTGGAACTTGATTCGTATGTCATTCTTGTGGTATACACAAGAGATTGGATACAAGGCTGGATCAGAAATCACTAAAGACATGTCTGGCGGTATCCTTCAAGACATCACTAAAGGTGCTTCTATCCTTGGTATGTTCATTCTTGCTGTCCTTGTTCAACGTTGGGTAAATATTAAATTTGCTTTCGATGTTGCCAAAGTTCAACTAGATGAAAAAGCTTATATCCATTGGGATAAATTGCCAGAAGGATCTAAAGGTATCCAAGAAGCATTCGCACAAGTAGGACAAGGATTGTCTCAAACACCTGAAAAAGTTACTACTTTCCAACAAAACTTGGATATGTTGATTCCTGGACTATCAGGACTACTCCTTACTTTCCTTTGCATGTACTTGCTTAAGAAAAAAGTATCTCCAATCACTATTATCCTTGCCCTCTTCGCAGTGGGTATTGTGGCACATGTTCTTCACATCATGTAATCAAGCAACTTAAAAGGAATCAGGTTCTAAAATCTGATTCCTTTTTTTCTATGTTTTTATTCAGCCAAGGCTCCCATTGGATCCCATGGTGCAAGTACAATTGGTTCTGCTTCGTAAGCAGCTTGTTCTTCTGCTGTCAGCAATTCTTTGCGGACAACGATTTGATATGTGTATTCGTCCATCCAAGCGTCTGAGGCAACAAAGTAACCATCTGTACCGACCTTGTCTCCCCATGAGTTTTCAACCTTCCACTTGGTTGACTTGCCATTTTCATCCAAGTCAACACCTGTCAAGACCATGGCGTGAGTCATCAAGCTTTCGCTGTAATCCAAACGTCCAGCCTTATCTTGAGTGAGTTTAATGTCCATGCTTGATTCAAAGTCATAAACATCTGTCGCAAGGATTCCAGCTTTACGGTTGCTGAGCTGACCGACATCTGAACCAAACCAAACAGTCTCACCTGCTTGCATTTGAGCAATCGCCAATTCTTTCAAACGCTCCATTGGAACGTTGATGTAACGAACCGCACGGCTACCAACTACATTTCCTAACATCTCAACTGTGTAAGATTTACCGTATGGTTTATCAGCAGTTGGAGCATTGATAACAGAAACGTAGTCTTCTAGAGGAAGATTGACATATTTCTTATAAAATTCCTGTGGTGTGATACCTTTTTCACTTTGATAGTTGTTATCTTTATCGCGATAAGCAAAGTCAAATTTACGTGGTGGAAGTCCTAAAGACATAGCAAGAAAATTAAAGATTTCTTGCAAGAGGTCTTCTTTCTTAGCTTGAACAGTCGCTTGGTCTGCTCCAGAAGCAAGCAAGTCACGCAAGATTTGAGCATCTTGGCGAAGCAATTTGTTAAGGATTGCATTTAGCTCACGGCTGCTACTAGATGAAACAGACTCAGGGTAAACTGACTTAGGCACGACACCGTATTTCTCAAAGAGAGAAACGACCATATCCCATTGACCGCCATCTTGTTGTGGAGTTTGAAGTAGGAATTTAACCTTACGGCTCGTCAAATCTTGGTCTGCAGTCGCAATGACTTGCTCCAAGAACCAGTTGGATTTCTCATACTTGTCCCAAAAGAAAGTGTGGGCCTGTGACAACTCAAAATTTTCCAGCTTGTATTGAGAGATGAGTTTGTGGCGGAAAGTGTTAAGAGCTGCAAACATCCAGCAACGACCAGACGCTTTCTGGTTAGTAACCTTGTCCTTGGTCAAATCCAATGAGAAAACAGGTGTATTGTCTACATGGCTTTGGCGACGTTCTAGGGCTGCAAAAATTCCGTTATGGCTGGCAGCATTTTCAATCGCTTGGTATTTTACATTTGCTTCATAGTTGGCAAATAATTTATCAGTAAATGATTCTTGAATCGCGTTCATAGATTCCTCCTTTTATTCTACAGTCTATTATAACTCTTTTCACAAAGGAAGCAACTGAAAAACATAAAAGGCAGGGATATTCTCCCTACCTTTTTCGAATATAAACTAAATTAAGCAATACTTGCAAGGAGATTTTCCAATTCCTCCTTGGTCAAGCGACGCCATTCTCCTCGCTGCAAGTTCTCATCCAATAGTAGAGTTCCCATAGTCAAACGTTGCAAGTCTATTACTTCCTTGCCACAGTAGGCCACCATACGCTTGACCTGATGAAACTTCCCTTCTGCAATGGTCACACGGATTTGGCTTTGATTCTTTTCTGTATCTATGGACACAAGTTCCAGTCTAGCGGGCTTACAGGTAAAGTCTTTGAGCGGAATTCCCTTGGCAAATGTCTCCACATCTCCTTGGGTCATGATTCCCTTGACCAGAGCCAGATAGGTCTTATCAACATGACGCTTGGGTGAAAGAAGAGCATGGGCAAGCTGGCCGTCATTGGTCAAGAGTAAAAGACCATGAGTGTCAATATCCAAGCGTCCTACTGGGAAAACTTCCTTGCTCCGAGCAATATCATCCAGCAAGTCCAGAACGGTTCTGTGCTTAGGATCCTCAGTCGCTGAGATAACTCCTTTGGGCTTGTTCATCATGTAGTAGACAAACTCTTCATACTCCAACACTTGCCCATCAAAGCGAATCTCATCTCTTTCTTCATCAATATGCAATTTAGCCGATTTCTCTTTTTTACCATTTACAGTCACGCGCCCAGCCTTGAGTATGTTTTTGACCTCTGTCCGGCTCCCTACAGCGCAGGCAACTAAAAATTTATCTAATCTCATAGAACTATTATATCAGATTTAAGAAATTAACTTCCTCGTCTCCAGAAAATCGCTAAGACAATCATGGAACCTAGTACTGCCGGAATAATGGCAGTTCCTGCTATTATCGGTCCCCAAGTCCCAAAAAGCAAGTGGCCTATAAAGGCACCAATCCAACCGAGAAACATTTTTCCAAAACATCCCATGCGTTCTCCACGATTGGTCAGAGTACCTGCTAAAAATCCCACTAGGAGACCAACGAACATACTTCCTAACATCTTATCTCCTTAATTTGCCCAATCTCCGTTACGGAAGAGTGGTACACGTGTCCCATCCTCACGGATACCATCGATATCCATTTGACTAGACCCAATCATAAAGTCCACGTGAACATCTGAACGGTTAAGCCCCGCAGCTTCAAGCTCCTCTTCGCTCATCTCCGCTCCACCAACTACGCTAGTCGCATAGGCTGCACCGATAGCCAAGTGATTTGACGCATTCTCATCGAAAAGGGTATTAAAGAAGGTAATGCCTGACTGAGAAATTGGGCTTGGATCTGGTACCAAGGCACATTCACCCAAGGCACGCGCACCCGCATTTTCAAAGACAAGGTCTTTCATGACTTGATCGCCTTTTTCTGCAGTGATATCCACAATTTGTCCATCCTTAAAGGTTACCTTAATACCTTCAATGATATTTCCGTTATAGCTAAGCGGTTTTGTAGAAGTGACATAACCATCTGCACGACGGAAGTCAGGCGCTGTGAAGACTTCCTCTGTAGGCATATTTGGCAAGAATCCTTCGCCCTGTGCATTGATAGCACCAGCTGATTCCCAAACGTGGTTCTTTGGCAAACCAAGTGTCAAATCGGTCCCTGGCGCTGTGTAGTGAAGGGCTGAAAATTGCTCTTTATTAAGCATATCAGCCTTGCTCTTGAGGATAGCTGCATGCTCTTCCCAAGCCTTAACAGGATCTGCTTCGTAGACTCGGCAAGTTTTGAAGATTTGGTCCCAAAGGAGATCGACTGCTTCTTCATCGCTCGCAGCATTTGGAAAGACTTTCTTAGCCCACTCAAGTCCAGCAGCGGCTGCTACAGTCCAGCTAACCTTGTTGGATTGAGTTGCGATACGCATTGGCTTCATAGCAAGGCCCATAGCTTTAGCAGAAGCTGAAAGCTTGTCAGCGTCCACTCCGTTCAAGGCACCCGGATCAGAAGAACGAACACCAAGACGGCTAGCCTTGTTCTCCAAGAGATAGTTCATCTCAGCAATCTTGTATTCTGGCACATTATCCAGACGCTCCATCGGAGCATGTAGGAATTTCTCACGGTTAATGACATCATCTGTCCACTGAACGATGACCTCATGCGCACCCAAGGCATAAGCTTCTTTGACGATTAAGTGAGCCAACTCACGTTGCTCCACATCGATAGAGAGAGCCAAAGTGTGACCAGGTTGCACGTTGATTCCGTTCGCAACCAATAATTTCGCATATTTTTCTAGATTTTCTTTAAAATTTGGTAAAACCATGTAATTTTCTCTTTTCTATTTTTATTTTTCTTTCAAAGCAGAAAGTAGCCCTGCTAGTGCAATAGTACCTAACAAGAGTGCTGTTGATAGAAGAATTGTCTGATCAGCAAGTTCTAATTGATATTCAAATACCTTCTCAGCCGGCTTATCTTCCGCAAAAATTCTTAGTTTCATGAGAACCCCCTTAAAATTCATTAAAACAAATCACTATGACTGCCTGTCCTCAGCAAATTTAAAATCAATTCTTCCTTGTTTACTTTATAAACCAAAAGCCAATCTGGCTGGATATGGCATTCACGAACTCCTTGAAAATGCTTGGATGCCGTCAATTGATGATCACGATATCTAGCAGGAAGTTCTTTTTCTTGAACAAGAAAATTTAAAACTTCTTCTAATAATTCGGCCCTCAAACCACGCTTCATAGCCAACTTAAAATCTTTTTTAAACTGTTTATGATAACGAATCTTAAGCACGCAAATCCTCCATCAAGTCAGAGACTGATTCAAAGGATTGGCTCATATTACGATTTTGGTCTAAATCCGTTAATACCTCAAGCAACCTCCGATTCTCGTCTAGTCTGACATCGAAAGGTAAACCCTGATATTGAATGGCCTGACGAAGGAAAATATTAATAGCCGTTGTCATATCCATTCCCAGATTATTAAACACCTGTTGGGCCTGCTCCTTAACCTCACTATCCAGACGGATGCTCATACTCGTCTTTGACATACTCTCACCCTCTTTCTATAGACTATTTTAACAAAAAAGAAGGCTAATGTAAATCTATTGGATATACATTAGCCTCTTTGGATAGATGATTAAACAATTTTTTTAAAAAAACTCATCAAACAAACTCAACTGGTTATCCTCTGGCATATTGCCGAGAATGCCCATTTCATCCATTTTTTCAACCAAGGTTGACGAGAGTCCACCACGCTTGCGTAGTTCTGTTTTAGAGAGGAATTCTCCCTCTTCACGCGCTCGCACCAATTGCTTAGCAACGTTCTCTCCCAGACCATCCATAGCAACAAATGGCGGGATGAGGGTATCTCCATCGATAAGGAACTCTGTCGCCTGACTACGGTAGAGATCGAGTTTGCCAAACTTGAAACCACGTTCCCACATCTCATTGACAATCTCAAGAGTTGTATAAAGATCAATTTCCACATTAGAGGCTTCATTGTTCTTCCGTTTTTCAGAGATTTCTTCCATTCTGCGTTTGATGGCATCCAAGCCCGCACCCATGGTCTTGATATCAAAAGCCTTAGCACGGATGGAGAAGTAAGCACAATAATAATAAATTGGATGGTGAACCTTGAAGTAAGCTACACGAAGGGCCATCATAACGTAGGCTGCCGCATGGGCTTTAGGGAACATGTACTTAATTTTCCCACAGGATTCGATATACCACTCTGGAACCTTATTAGCCTTCATGGCTTCGATATAGCCATTTCTCTCCTCTTCTGAAATCTTCAGCCACAAACCCTTACGTACCCGTTCCATAATGGTAAAGGCCATCTTAGGTTCCAGACCAGCATGCATAAGGTAAACCATGATGTCGTCTCGACAACCGATAACAGTCGATAGGTCTGCTATTCCTTGCTTAATCAGATCTTGAGCATTGCCCAGCCAAACGTCGGTACCATGGGACAATCCTGACAACTGAAGCAACTCCGCAAAAGTTGTCGGATGGGTTTCATCGACCATACCTCGGACAAAGTTGGTTCCAAACTCTGGAATCCCCAGCATGCCCGTAGGCGTTCCGATTTGCTCAGGTGTTACCCCTAACACATCCGTCCCAGAAAAGAGGGCCATCACACCTTCGTCATCCATAGGGATTTCATTAGGATCAATCCCAGACAAGTCCTGGAGTTTTCGAATCATGGTCGGATCATCATGTCCCAGTACATCGAGTTTGAGGACGTTCTCGTCGATATCATGGAAGTTAAAGTGAGTCGTTTGCCATTCAGCCGTCACATCATCCGCTGGATACTGGACAGGCGTAAAGTCGTAGACATCCATGTAGTTAGGAATAACAACAATTCCCCCCGGGTGTTGGCCTGTTGTCCTCTTGACACCAGCTGCACCTTGAGCGAGGCGTTCTACCTCTGCATCGCGATAAAACTTCCCGTAGTCTCTCTCGTAGCCCTTGACAAATCCATAGGCAGTCTTAGCAGCTACCGTACCAACCGTTCCCGCACGGAAGGCATATTCCTCACCAAAGATATCACGCACATCCAAGTGGGCGCTAGGCTGGTCTTCTCCCGAGAAGTTCAAGTCAATATCGGGAACCTTATCCCCATCAAAACCAAGGAAAGTCTCGAAAGGAATATCCTGTCCGTTTTTACTGAGTTTGTGACCACAGTTTGGACAGTCCTTATTGGGCATATCAAAACCTGAACCGTAAGAACCGTCAGTGATAAACTCACTGTACTGACACTGACCACAGACATAGTGAGGAGAGAGAGGATTAACCTCCGTAATCCCAATCATGGTCGCAACGAAACTAGATCCTACAGACCCACGAGAACCAACCAAGTAACCCCGTTCATTGGAACGTTGAACCAGCATCTGCGATGCCAGATAAATCACGGCAAATCCATTCCCCAGAATGGAAGTCAATTCTTTTTCAATCCGCAAATCAACAATATCTGGCAGCGGATTTCCATAAATCTCAAAAGCTTTCTTATAGGTCAACTCAGCAACTGTTTCTTCAGCCTTGTCAATGAAAGGCGTATACAAGTCACCCTTAACTACCTCAACGGGTTCAAAGATTTCTGCCAAGGCATTGGTGTTTTCAATAACCAGTTTCCGAGCTAGTTCTTCTCCCAAAAAGGCAAATTCATCTAACATTTCATTGGTCGTTCTAAAATGAACCTTGGGAAGAGGTGCTGGTTGAGCATGTTCCCCATGACCGATAGTTCGGTTAATCATCGCACCCTGTCCCAAACTACGGACGATAATTTCACGGTAAATCTCTTCTTCCGGTTCGATATAGTGAACATTTCCCGTAGCCAAAACTGGCTTGCCAAGGCGGTCTCCAACCTCTATCAAACTCTTGATAATGGTCTGGAGTTCCTCCATATCCTTGACCTGCTCCTTGGCAATCAAGGGAGCATAGATAGCTGGTGGCATGACCTCGATAAAGTCATAATACTTGGCCACCTCAACCGCCGCATCCACACCTTGGGAAACGACTGCATCAAAAACTTCACCTTCAGAGCAAGCTGAACCTAAAATCAAACCTTCCCGATGGGCATCTAGAACTGTTCTCGGAATCCGAGGCACCCCTTCAAAGTACTTGGTATTAGACAAAGAAACCAGTTTAAAGATATTTTTTAGACCTATCTGATTCTTGACATAAATAGTCGCATGCTTGATCCGAGCTTTTTTGTAAGAATCTGGACTAATCAAATCAATGTTGAGTCTAGCTAGATCTGTCACACCATGTTTTTCTGCCACCTCTTTGATAAAGATAAAGAGCAGACGACCAGTAGCTTCCGCATCGTAGTTGGCCATGTGGTGATGTTCCAAAGCCACACCAAAACGCTTGGTCAAAGGACCCAAACCATGACGTTTATACTCAGGATAGAGGTTTCTAGCAAACTCGAGCGTATCAATCACTGGCTGACTAATCTTTGGCAGACCATGACGCTCATAATTGGCATTCATAAAGCCAACGTCAAAGGTCGCATTGTGGGCAACTAGGACCGTATCCTTGCAGAATGCTTGGAATTCTTGCAGAACTTGTTTCAGTGGTTTGGCATTTTTGACATGGTCATCTGTAATTCCAGTCAACTCAGTAGTAAAAGCTGACAAGGGATGCCCAGGATTGATAAATTCATCAAATTCAGCAATAACATTCCCCTTGTACATCTTAGAGGCCGCAACCTGAATCAAGTCATTATAGATAGCTGAAAGTCCAGTCGTTTCCACGTCAAAGACCACATAGGTTGCTTCTGACAAGTCCATCTCCACTTCGTTATAGACGATAGGGACACGGTCCTCCACGATATTAGCTTCCATCCCATAGATTAGCTGGATTCCCGCTTTCTTAGCAGCCTTATAGCCGTGTGGGAAGGACTGGACATTCCCATGGTCCGTGATGGCAACCGCCTTGTGTCCCCACTTAGCAGCTGTCGCAACAATTTCTTCGACCTCTGGCAGAGCATCCATAGTCGACATGTTAGTATGAGCATGAAACTCAACCCGACGCTCACCTTCTGGCATCAAATCCTTCCGCTCATAATGAACAACTTCCTGCACATCCTGTACGTTCATAGTCAAATCACGTGTGAAGTTATTCATCTCCACATTCCCACGAACTCGAAGCCAAGAATTTTTCTTAATTAGGTCAAACTTCTGGGCCTCTTCCTCATTCTTGATCCACTTTTGCATAGAAAAACTGGAAGTGTAGTCCGTCATTTTAAAGTTGATTAAAACACGACCTGTTCTGGTCACTTTTTGCTCCACATCAAACACAACCCCTTCAAAGACCAGACGATTTTCCTCCGTCGTCACTTCGATCATAGGAGTAATCTCCGCCTTGTCCAGCTTGGGTTTAGCTGCAGCTTTTTTCGCTTGAAAATCAAAGGCTGGTTTCTCTTCCGCTGGAGGAGGTGCCATCTGTTCTAGTTGTTCCATAGCACGGAGCGCTTCCTCATTAGCAGCTTGAACAATCTGCTCATTTTCAGCATGAAAGGCCTCTTCCTGCTTTTGGGTCAGGACATCATTTTTCTCTACTTGACAATTAAAAGTTGGAAAGCCAAATTGTTCAAGTTGTTTAGCTAAATTAGGAAGGTGATTTTTTTTAAAGAGTTCCTTATCAATCGCCTCAGAGCCTTCAATAAAGAGTTGATTGCCCTCAGCACGAACTTGCAAATTTTGATAAAGGGACTTAAAACCTTGACTAGCACATGACCCTTCAGAGAAAGCCTCCCTATAGTAGGACTGCAAGAGCTGATTTGAAAATTCTTGAGACCGAGCCTTGATTTCGAAAACAGCTTTATTGCCTGTCTTAGAAAATTCTTCGCTCAAACCTTTCTTTAATTCTAAAAAGATTTCAATCGGTAAAATATTAGAAAATACGAAATGAAACTCCCATACCTTACTAATTTTATGAACCACAACTCGCTCAATATCGGCCTGTGCTAAAGCAGGAGCCTGTCTCATTTTAGCAGGCATCCCCAGTTGATTCATCAAAATTTCAAAACTGTTTGACATTCATTTTCCTCACATTATTCTCCTACTATTTTACCATATTTAGAGGTATTTTCTAAAGACAAAAGGAAGTCACTAAGTGACTTCCTTCTAGAGCGAGGACTGATTAGTCTTCACCTTTGTTTTTCTTAATGATTTCTTCTTGTACTGACTTAGGTACATCTTCGTAGTGGTCAAATACCATCATGAATGTACCACGTCCTTGTGATGCAGAACGAAGAACTGTTGCATAACCGAACATTTCAGCAAGTGGAACGTAAGCACGAACGATTTGGCTGTTACCGTGTGCTTCCATACCATCTACACGTCCACGACGAGCAGTTACGTGACCCATAACATCACCAAGGTTTTCTTCTGGAACAGTGATTGTTACAAGCATCATTGGCTCAAGGATAGCTGGTTGTGCTGATTTAGCAGCTTCTTTAAGGGCAAGTGAAGCTGCGATCTTGAAGGCAGTTTCAGATGAGTCGACATCGTGGTATGAACCATCGTAAAGCTTAGCTTTAACGTCAACCATTGGGTAACCTGCAAGAACACCGTTAGCCATAGATTCTACCAAACCTTTTTCAACCGCTGGGATAAATTCACGAGGAACCACACCACCGACGATTGCGTTTTCGAATTCGAATCCTTTACCTTCTTCGTTTGGAGTAAATTCAATCCATACATCACCGAATTGACCTTTACCACCAGACTGACGTTTGAAGAATCCACGTGCTTGAGTAGAAGCGCGGAATGTTTCACGGTAAGATACTTGAGGAGCACCTACGTTCGCTTCAACTTTGAACTCACGACGCATACGGTCAACAAGGACGTCAAGGTGAAGCTCACCCATACCTGAGATAACTGTTTCACCAGTTTCAACGTTTGTTTCAACGCGGAATGTTGGATCTTCTTCAGCCAATTTTTGAAGGGCGATACCCATCTTATCTTGGTCAGCTTTAGATTTTGGTTCAACCATCAATTGGATAACTGGTTCTGGAACGTTGATTGACTCAAGGATGATTTTAGCTTTTTCATCTGTCAATGAGTCACCAGTTGTAGTATCTTTCAAACCAACGGCAGCAGCGATATCACCTGAGTAAACAGTGTCAATTTCTTGACGGCTGTTAGCGTGCATTTGAAGGATACGTCCGATACGTTCACGTTTACCTTTAGAAGTGTTCAATACGTATGAACCTGATTGAAGAACACCTGAGTAAACACGGAAGAATGTCAAACGACCTACGAATGGGTCTGTCATGATCTTGAAGGCAAGAGCTGCAAATGGCTCTTCATCAGATGCTGGACGAGTTTCTTCTGCGTCTGTATCTGGGTTAACACCTTTGATTGCTGGGATGTCAAGTGGGCTTGGAAGGTAGTCAATAACCGCATCAAGCATCAATTGAACACCTTTATTCTTGAAGGCTGAACCACACAATACTGGGAAGAATTCAACGTTGATAGTAGCTTTACGGATACCAGCTTTCAATTCTTCGTTAGTGATTTCTTCACCTTCGAGGTATTTCATCATCAATTCTTCGTCAGTTTCAGCAACTGCTTCAACCAATTTTTCACGGTATTCTTGTGCTTGATCAAGGTATTCAGCTGGAATATCTTCTTCAAGGATATCTGTACCAAGGTCGTTAGTATAGATTTCAGCTTTCATCTTGATCAAGTCGATGATACCACGGAAGTCATCTTCAGAACCGATTGGCAATTGGATTGGGTGTGCATTTGCTTGAAGACGATCGTGAAGTGTGCTTACAGAGTAAAGGAAGTCAGCACCGATTTTGTCCATTTTGTTGGCAAATACGATACGTGGAACTCCATACTCAGTTGCTTGACGCCAAACTGTTTCAGTTTGAGGCTCAACACCTGATTGTGAGTCAAGAACGGTAACCGCACCATCCAATACACGAAGAGAACGTTGTACTTCGATTGTGAAGTCCACGTGTCCTGGTGTGTCGATGATGTTTACGCGGTGGTTGTTCCATTGAGCTGTTGTCGCAGCAGATGTGATAGTGATACCACGTTCTTGCTCTTGCTCCATCCAGTCCATTTGAGACGCACCTTCGTGAGTTTCACCGATTTTGTGGATTTTACCAGTGTAGTAAAGAATACGCTCAGTAGTTGTTGTTTTACCAGCATCGACGTGAGCCATGATACCGATATTACGAGTTTTTTCAAGTGAAAATTCGCGTGCCATGAGGTTTGTTTCTCCTATTTATTTTTGATTTCTATTCTATTATAACATGATTTTAATAAAAACGGATAGGCAGGACCTACCCGTTCTCAATGTTTTCATGCTATTGTTGGTTTCAACTTACGAGATGGTAAGTTGAGTTGTAGCTAAGAGCTGATCGAGCTCAATTGAACTCGGGCTAAAGTTAATTAGCCGATTTGAGCCGGAACGGGATGCTGTGTGAAAAAGATAAACTTCCTTGTATTCGTCGAATACTGCGTCAGTTTCCTATTTTCACCTTGCATCCTTACCGTTCCTAGCATCATGATATAGTTGAGCTCAAGCTAAAAGTCTGGAGAAAAAGATGAATCTCATTGGTTGCAATCGCAACCTGCTTCGATTCCCTATTTTCTCTGGGACTTTCCTAACGCTTTCGCATCCTATCTTACCAACGGAAGTGTGCGAATGCACGGTTAGCTTCAGCCATACGGTGAGTGTCTTCACGTTTCTTAACAGCTGCACCAGTGTTGTTAGCAGCATCCAAGATTTCTTTTGCAAGACGGTCTTGCATTGTGTGTTCACCACGAAGACGAGCGATTGTTACCAACCAACGAAGTCCAAGTGTTGTACGACGTTCTGGACGAACTTCAACTGGGACTTGGTAGTTAGAACCACCAACACGACGTGCACGTACTTCAAGTACAGGCATGATGTTTTCCATAGCTGTTTCAAATACTTCAAGTGCATCGTTACCAGTAGCTTCTTTGATTTGCTCAAAGGCACCGTAAACGATTGAAGCAGCTGTACCACGTTTACCATCAAGCATAACGCGGTTGATAAGACGAGTAACTAGTTGTGAATTGTAAAGCGGATCTGGCAATACGTCACGTTTTGGAGCTCTATTTTTACGACTCATTTCTCTTTATCCCCTTTCCTTATGCTTTTGGACGTTTAGTACCGTATTTAGAACGGCCTTGTTTACGATCGTTAACACCTGCAGTATCAAGTGCACCACGGACGATATGGTAACGTACCCCTGGAAGGTCTTTTACACGTCCACCACGAAGAAGCACCACGCTGTGCTCTTGCAAGTTGTGTCCGATACCTGGGATGTAGGCAGTAACTTCGATAAGGTTGCTCAAACGTACACGAGCGAATTTACGAAGGGCTGAGTTAGGTTTTTTAGGTGTCATTGTTCCAACACGAGTTGCAACACCACGTTTTTGTGGTGAAGAAACGTTTGTTTGAACTTTTTTATGACTGTTGTAACCAACGTTCAAAGCTGGTGATTTAGATTTTTCTACTTTTGATTTACGCGGTTTGCGAACCAATTGGTTAATTGTAGGCATCTACATTCTCCTGTGTTTTTTTATTTTTGGTGATGATACACTTGGTGACAGCTATCATCTGTGTGTACTTTTGCAACATTTGTCAGCACGTCCCTGTACACTCTTGAGAGACCAAAAGTAAAAAGTACCGTCTATTATTGTAACAAAATTGTCCATTGGTTGTCAAGATATTTTTCTTTTTTATTCTTAATTTTAGCTCTTTTGTAGTGCTCCCTAAAAAAAGAAAAGGGAGGAATCCCACCCTCCTAAAGTTAGTATTGTTCCATTCAATCCCATCAATTTTAGCACATAATGGTTTTCGAGTTATGATAGTATCACAACCAACCAGATTCTTTGGCGATATTAGCTGCCTCTGTCCGATTACCAGCATCTAATTTCGAAAGAATATTGGTGACATAGTTTCGAATGGTTCCATTGGATAGATAAAGTTTGTCTGCGATTTCTTGGTTAGAGAAGCCCTGAGCGATTCCCTTTAAAACTGCGATTTCTTGTTTTGTTAATGGATTGGGATGTGTCATCACCACTTCCATCAATTCAGGCGAATACTCCTTGCGCCCTTCGAGGACAGTGTGCAAGGTTTGCATGAGGTCTGCAATGTTTCTTTCTTTTAATACATAAGCATCTACTCCAGCCTTGACCGCACGTTCAAAATACCCAGGACGCTTGAAGGTCGTCACCACAACCACCTTTGTTTCAAGCTTTTCTGCTCGTATCCACTCCAAGACTTCGAGGCCAGTCTTAACAGGCATTTCTACGTCAAGGATGGCGATATCTACAGACTCCTTTTCTAATAGTTGGATTGCTTCTTGCCCATTCTTGGCCTGAAAGACAGACTTTACATCCGATTGAAGCGTGAGCAACTGGCACATGGCATCTCGCAACATACTTTGATCTTCTGCAACAAGTAGTTTCATCTTAGTTTCTCTCCTTATAAGGTAGTCGAACCTTAACTTCTGTCGGTTGTTTCCAACTAATTACCTTTACTTCTCCCGAAAATGGAAGAACACGATCTCGGACTGTATGGAGCTCATCTCCTTTTATAGAAGCGAAGCCACAGCCATCATCACTTACTGTTAGAATGAGTTCCTTCTCTGTCCGTTCTAATTTTAAGTACGCTTTAAACGCTTGGGCATGTTTGATGATATTGGTTACTAACTCAAGCAAAATCATGGAAGCCGTTGACTCCAATTCCTGAGTTAAGCTAGCTGTATCTAGTTGATTAGCTATTTCCACCTCAATTCCAGCAATTTCTAACATCTCTTTCACAGTCTCTAGTTCGGATGTCAAAGTTCTAGACTTAAGATTTTCCACAATGGTTCGCACTTCACGCATTGATTCTTTGCTAATTTGCTGTATTTCTCTTAATTCCTTTTCCACCTGTGGATAAGCCTCCATCTGAAATAACTGCAAGGCTAAATCTGTCTTGACACTCAACATAGCAAAGGTATGTCCCAAGCTATCATGCAAATCTTGACCGATACGACTACGTTCATTTTCAGCAAGCAATAGATTTATCTGGGCATTTTGCTTAGCCTGAGCTTCTTTCAAATCCTCCACAATACGAATCCGAACCAAGCCAAAAGTCATTAAATCGACAAAAGCAAGAATTACAAGTAGATAGAATAGAAACTCAACTTCGATTCTCTGAATAATCAAAAGTTGGCCCACAACAAGCACTTGAACAAGGAGAAAAGTCCAGACATGTAAAGACTTTAAACTACGTACACCAAAATGATAAATTAAGAGATTGGAAAGGAAAAAGAAGAACCAGATATAATTTACAGCAACAAAGGCGGTGTTCCCAGCTACATAGACCAGCATGATGCCCCAGAAAAGCCAAGATAGGCGCTGATTCTTAGTTGTTAAAACACCCAAATACACCACTACAAATAGAATATCAATCAATAAATGCCAGGCAGAAAGCCACCCAGTCACTACAGGTAGGATGGGAAAAAGCATAAAAATCAAACTGGCCCAAAACATATAGTGTATGCTTTTCAGTCTCTCAAGCATTAAGCATTCTCCTTATGACCTTGAAGGTAGATAGTCAAACCAAACAAAACTGCTGAAAAAACAAGTAGATAAACTGTGGCTGATAGATTGATACCACCCTCGTTTAAGAAGGTCTTGAGCAACTCCATCAACTGATAGGTTGGGAGACACTTACCGACTGCTTGCATCCAGTCTGGAAATAAAGAGATAGGCATCCAGAGCCCACCTAAAACAGCCAAGCCTAGATAGAGAAGATTGCCCACGACAGACATCAGCTGACTAGTTGGTAAGAGAGTCAAGGTCAAGCCAAGCGCTACAAAAGCAATACTTCCCATAATCAGCAAAATCGCAGCTCCAACCCAGCTTGCTAGAGGTATGTCCACACCTCTTACAAAATGCCCAACTGAGAAAACCACCAAGATTGAAACCAAATAATCAACCAGCATACTTGTTATCTTTGATAGATAATATTCTACCATATTTACCGGAGTATGACGCAATGTTTTCTGCCAGTTGTTGATTTTATCTGTATGTAAAACAGCTGGGAATGAAAACATAGCTGTCGACATCATGGAAAAGGCTGTCATGGAGATGAGGTAATCACGCATAAAATTAGCTGGTCCACCAGGTGTGTCCTGGTACATGCCTGAAAAGAATAAATAGAAGGCTGTCGGCATCCCTACTGATAATAAATAATAAACTAGTTGCCGTTTGGTCAATAGAAATTCTATCTTATTTAATGCGATCCATCGTTTCATCTTAGTCATCTCCCTTCTGTGTTTCTTCAAAGATTGTATCTAGCAAACTACGGTTATTAACTTCGATTTCTTGTATGCTACATCCTGCTTGAACTAACAGTTCCCAAAAAGCATTTGCCTCTCGTGTGACTACTTGCAGAGCATCTTGTTTTTGTACCCAATTTTCAACCAAGTTAGACTGCTCAACAATTTCCTTGTATGCCAGAGGAAGGATAAAATGCTTTTCAATTCCCTCACTACGCATAGCTAGAGGCGTCGTATCACGAATCAACTCTCCCTTATTCAAGACCAAAATCCGGTCAGCTGTATGCTCTACCTCTTCGATGTAATGGGACGAATAAAGAATGGTGACTCCCTGCGCTTTTAGGTCCTGAACAATTTCCCAAAAACGTAGACGAGTAGAGGTATCCATAGCAGCAGTTGGCTCATCTAAAAATACAAGCTTTGGTCTGCCAATCAAGGTCAAGACAAATGAAAAGAGACGCTTTTGCCCACCTGATAATTTTTCTGCCAATTGTTCTTTTTGTTGCTTGTTAAACTGCAATAGTTGGTCGACTTCCTGGTTGCTCAAGGGATTTGGATAAATACTTTGAAAGAAAGCAATCAACTCTTTGACCTTTAATTTCTGAACAATCACATTTTCTTGAGGCAGATAACCTCTAATATAGTCTAACTGAGAACTCGTCACTGACAAGCCTTGGATGGATACTTGACCGCTTGTGACCAGTTTATCTCCAAGCAGACAGTCCAAGAGTGTGGTCTTACCAGCACCATTGGGCCCAATCAAGGCGACGCATTCACCTTCAGCTACCTCAAAGGAAATATCCTTCAAAATAGCCTTGCCATTGATGTTTTTCTTTAGGCTTTCTACCTTAATCATGATCATGATATTCTCCTTTCAGCCACTCCTTTCCCATAGGAAAGGCGATAAAAATCATAAATCCCAGTCCCCAGGCACCACGGATGAATTGGTGAAGGAAGGCTTGATCAAACCAACCTGTAAACATTTCTACCAACCATACCCCTAGTGACAGGCCGATAAAGAAATAGATGACCCCTCTCTTCATTCCTCAAACTCCTTCTTCACATCTCTGACTAATTTCAAACCTTCTCTAACAAGCCAAGACATCATTCCAAAGCCAGCAAAGACCTCCCAAGGAAAATGGTAGAAACCCTCATCCAATCCCGAAAATATGAGATAGGTCATAACTCCTGCTACTACTAAACTCACTGCGATAATCATTTTATTTCTCATCACTTCTTCCTCCATTTTATACTTCAATTATAGTCTTTTGAAATCAGAGGAGATAGAAGCTTCTGTCACTAGAAAATATGACAAATGTCATAAAAAATTCTGTTTAAAAGAATCAAGAAACATTACACAACAAAACACGGGTAGAAAAGAATCTATAGTTCCTTCCGTCAAAGTGATATCAAATTTAGACTATAACGTAAATTAATACTCATTTAAAATCAAAAGACCAGAAATTTTCATCCCATAAGCACATATATTATACATTGCTCCAAAAAATTTTTTATTGCTTTCTTAAAAATTAGTAAGATTTATAAAATCCCTTGAATTCAATGTGTATACCTACACGACAGTATTTAATAAAAAGTCTAGGAACAAAAAACAATACTATAATTTTAATAGAATATCATTTTATAAAATGAATTACTGATACCTAAAAAAGAGAGAACCAAACTGATTCTCCCTTAAGGTAAATAATATGGGCTCTATAATATTTGTAGTGGGTAAATCCCCTATGGATATTATGGAACCTATTTTGTTGTAGAAAAAAGTCCCATAAGATCTATAATGAAAAGCAACCAAACCATCATTAGAAAGAATCATATGGAACAATTACATTTTATCACAAAACTACTCGATATCAAAGA
>CAUPXP010000026.1:0-18588 GCA_963515455.1 Streptococcus mitis
ATCATAAAGTTCAATCATGGAGCACCTCCTCTACTGTTTTCTTCCACTTTTCTAACATTTCTTTGGTTAAGAAGCCTTCCGCAATTTGATAAGAATGGGCACGCATAGCTTCCAAGCGATTTTCTTGATACAATTGACAAATCTTAGCCACAAAGGCTTGCTTGATTTGGTCTTCTACATGGTCATATGAACTTGGAATCAAATAACCATTTTGCCCATCTTCTATAAATGTCTGATTACCATAAGGCACATCAAAACCGATTAGGGGGAGACCTGAACCAACTGCTTCCATCAAAGTCAAACCAAAGCCTTCGCTGGTAGAAGCCGTCAAGTAGACCTCATACTGGCTATAAATCTGCGCAAGATCCGCATGCCCCTTGAGTTGGATATAGTCCCCAGCCTGATGAGTTGCAATAATGTCTCTAAGCAGAGAATCTTCTCCACCACTACCATAAATATCAAAGGTTAATTCAGGCATTTCCTTATGAGCCTCAATGACTGCCTTGACCAACCAATCAATGTGTTTTTCTTTGGCAAGACGTGAAGCCGTAATCAATGAAAATGGCTTACGTCCCTGACTTGACTCAGTTAATGCATCAATACTTCCTACAGGAATGGTAACAATCTTTGGTTGGTGCTGGGTGTATTTGGCAAATTGCTCTTCTAACACTTCCTTCTGTCTATCAGTTGATACGATAAAGAAATCAACCTTATCTGCATTGGTAAACTGGTAGTCATAATAGTTATTCCAAAGGATGTAATCCTCATTTGTAACATTTTCACTATAATGCTCCGCATGGACAACTACTGCTAAATGCGCTAGCTGTGCTTCCTCAAAAACAACCTGTCCAATGCCTGTCTCCCTATCAAGAATGACCAAATCAGACTTGTTCAAATTCAAGGATTTCATAAAGGCACGCATAAAGGCTTGCTTTCCATAGAAAATCTTATCCTTGAAACGGTAAACTTCTTCCTTCCCTTGATTCATCAAGATATCATAGACTGGAGTCCCGTCTTCATTGTAAAAGGTTCGCTGATATAATACTGCAACATTGTCCTTGGGAGCAAAATATTCAGTGCAGTAACGAGTATAAGAAAAGTAATCCTTACGAATCAGTTTTCCTTGAAAGACATACTCGGCATGTTGAACCAAGTCCTTGTTCTCATCCACCAAATAACAGGTGACAAACTTATCTTGGTCAGAAAAGAAGACACGCAAGACCTTCCCATTCTTTTCTCTACGACTTTCGACACCACCAAAATAAGTCAAGACATCATCCACTGTCACACTTGTCGGTGCAATTTTGATATCTGTAAAATGATTATAAAGCCAGATCACTTGATCATCATCAAAACCAATATTGGCAGTTAAGTGCTGAATATTATCGGCTAAAATCATATCTGTAAAGATAAACTTAGAGGACAGATTTAATTTCCGAAAAACACCAGCACGGTAGGCTTGGGCGTATTCAACACCGCTACTAGCCCAGCCAATGCCTAAATTTATATTATAAATTGTCATATATTCTCCTCTTATGGGAAATGAGTCATAATCTCACCTTTAGAAGTAACTTCAACAAGTCCCATCAAAAGATTACGTATCATATCAGCCCGAATCTGTTCTTTCATGGTTTCAAAACCATCATAAGCCTCCTGATAATACTCTACTATAGGATTTTTCTGAGCAGCCGGCTGATTCCCTATCGCCATAGTCAATTGTTGTAAGTAATCTACCTGCTCTACCCAGTTATCATCAATAGCCTTGAGCAAAGAAAGTCGTAAAAACTGTTCATACAAGTCATGTTGATCAAGTAATTCTTTCTTTTCTGAAAGTTCTTTATCAATCACCTGCTTCATAAAACTACGAACTGCAGTCTTGTCAGTCACATCTATATAATCTGGAATCTCTTTAACATGGAAACTAATATTGGTCACGATAAAGTGGAAGAGCAAGTCTCGGCTTTCATAATTTGAAGAGGTCACTTGATCTATATAACTAGCAATAATTCCCTCAACAACATCCTCTAAGTCACGGGAGCCATCTATTAGACGATCTCGCTCCTTATAGACCATATCTCTTTGGATATTCATGCTTTCAGCATACTCCAGAGTCTGACGTCGTGCAGAACGTCCTGCACTATCACTGGCATGCTGTGCTTTTTCAACAAGCCTACGATATTTATGTCCCTTTAAAACCTCTGGTTTGGTCATATCTTTAACTTGATAATCCTGATAACGTTTATGAACCCAATTCGGCCCAAACTTCTTGATAACATCGTCCTCTAAAGATACAAAGAACTTACTCATCCCAGGATCTCCCTGACGGCCAGAACGGCCACGAATTTGCAGATCGATCCGTTGACTTTCCATCCGTTCCGTTCCAATGACAATCAAGCCCCCGAGCTCTGCGACTCCTTTACCAAGTTTAATATCCGTACCACGTCCTGCCATAGAGGTAGCTACTGTCACAGCCCCCATCTGACCTGACTCGGAGATAATCTGAGCCTCACGCGCCGCATTATTAGCATTTAGAACATTATGGACAATCCCTTCACGTAATAAAAGAGATGAGTAAAGATGGGACATCTCCACAGAACCAACAAAAACCAATAAAGGATTTCCCTTAGCATGGTATTCTTTGATATACTCCAAAGAAGCATACACTTTTTCAGGTAACGTTACATACAAATTGTCTGGATAGTCAATCCGTTGTTTCGGACGATTGGTTGGAATACGAATAACTGCCATATTATAAGTTTCAAGAAACTCTTTTTCTGCAACCTTACCTGTCCCTGTCATCCCCGATATCTTATTAAACATCTTAAAGAGACTCTGATAGGTTATGGAAGCCATGGCCCTCGTTTCTGGAGATAATTTAACATGCTCCTTCGCCTCAATTGCCTGATGAAGCCCCCCTTGCAATTTGGTCATTTCCATAAGACGTCCTGTCCCCTTATCGACCAGTACCATTTCATCTCCTCGAATGATATAGTCCTTATCTCTTGTATAAAGTTTATGAGCCCTTATTGCATAGACTAGATGGCGAGCAAAAACCGCATGTTCTTCCTTGTAAAAATGATCTATTCCTAAAAAGCTTTCAGCAGCCTTAGCACCTTTAGTGGTCAACCAAACTTCGTCTTTCTCCTCTTTAAAAATGTAATCCTCACCTTCAACCAAGGTCGTTACCAGCGTATCAATAATACCGTAGTGATTAGATTGAACACGCGGAGCACCGGCAACAATCAAAGGAGTTTGAGCACTATCAAGTAAAATATCATCAATTTCATCAATGATTACATAATCAAAAGGACGTAAAAATTTAGATGACTCATCAGAAGCTAAATTATCATTCAGATAATCAAATCCCAATACACTATTGGTTGTGTATATAATATCTGATCCATAAATAAGTCTTTTTTCCTCAGGTGTGTATTCTTCATTAGGATCACCTGTAAAGGGAATTCCAACAGACAAACCTAAAAAACGGTAAACCTGGCCCATTTCCTCCGCATCACGCTTGGCAAGATATTCATTCGTTGTAATAACCATCGTTCCCTTGCCCGTCAGCGCATTGAGGTAAACGGGCATAGTAGCTGTCAAGGTTTTCCCCTCACCTGTATTCATCTCCGCTACATTACCTTGATGAATAACAATTCCTCCCATGACCTGTACATCATAGGGGAACATTCCTAACACTCTTTTATCTGCTTCGCGTACTACTGCAAATGCCTCAACCAAAAGATCATCCACCGTTTCTCCTTTAGCAAGACGTTGGCGAAACTCCACCGTTTTTGCCGCTAATTTTTGATCTGAGAGAGACTCCATTTCCCCTTTTAGGGCATTAATCTTTTTTAAGATCCTTTTGACTTTCCTCAACTGAAAATCTTGACTAAAATTTTTAATCACGATTCATCTCCTCGATATAAAAATCATAAAAGTCTAACGACTCAAAACCTGCACTCAAAAGAGACACTTCATAGGTGTAAGCTTCTTTGGGGTAAGTAAACATAAATTGTTTAACTTTTTCTACCTTTTCCTCAATTACAGTTTCATAGCGATCAAAAAATCTAATTTTTATGTATAAACCTTGTTCTGGTTGACAATCGAAATTCATACACATTTGATAATCCTGTCCTCGTTTTAACAAAGGCAGACTAACTTGAGTTCTAGCTCCTTGATAGTTCAAACTAGAAAACCATCTTTTCAAAATTTCTCCAGATGTCAACAAAGGATTATAGAGACTGATATGCTGGCTGCTATGATAAGTCACCCGAGTGCCATACATAAATGTTACCCCAACTTCTCCCCACTCTATTCCTTGTCTTTGTTTGATAATCATTCATCACCTCTCCCAAAATCTGCCTCTAACACCATATGATAAAAGTGCAAAAACCAAGCTACGTTGGTATCCGTATCATCATTATGTCGTCCCGCTGTTCCTTTAGAAAGTATTTTCGCTCCTGTATTACATAAGTGATCAACTAATTGTTCATAAGCATGACTATCCATATCCTCGTCCTTCATATACGATAGTCCAAAAATTGTATTTGAAAAGTCTGCTTTTTTAAAAACATTCCAAAAACGTTGATCTAATTCCAGCATATGTCTAGAGCTAACTCCCCCAGTTTGATGATGCAAAATATCAAAAGCTGTATTAAATACTCCTGGAGCTTCTAACCGTCCACGGCCAGCAATCGTTCCAATATTGGCAAGAGGTTTACCTACAATAATAGCATGAGGTTCAAAGAAAGCCCCATAATAAAGAGATGGAAATGTTCCCATAGAAAGACCTGACAAAATCAAATTCTTTTTATCAAATCCTAGATAATCTAGATAGTGAAGAATCGTTTCCTTTACCTTATTTTCTAGCTCCTCACTTCCCAAATAAAAGGCGCCACCTTCAAGACGTGGATCAGAAAACAAGATAAAGGGACATCCAAGATTTTTTATCATGTAGTATCCTTCAAAACCTTCCGCAGAACGATATCCTGCAAAGTACACATTCAAAGGAGGCTTAAAATCTCCAGGATGGAAGAAATAGTTAATTTCTTCACGCTTACTATCGTGTAAGATATTCCCCCCCAAGAAAAACTTTCCAAATTGCTTACGAGTCCAACGTCTGTGTAGACTTCCTAATTGAAGAATTCCCTGCCCACGTGCTAAAATTGAGATTGCTAAATAGCCCTTTGATTCACCTGGAATGACGAATGCCTTTTCCAAATCAAGCTCATTTAGGATTATCTCTTCTATAATTTTTGAAACTGAACCAGATTCTATTTTCTTTATACTAACTTGAAATTCTACCCCATCACTTTTTTCATACTCTAACCACAATTCAATAGGGCGTTCTTCTTCTAGGGTTACGTTATAGCTCCAAAAAGCTAACTGAGAAAATTCTTCTCCAAAATCTCCCTCTAATATTAAATGTTCAAAGCCTTGATAAGAAATCGAACCCTTAAAAGCAGGATTGACTTGCAACATAAACGGCTTCAACTTATCGCCATATCCGCCACCAAACAGCGAAGTCGACAAATCTTCCAGTAATGTTTGAGGCTCTGAAAAATCAACAGCCTGAGCACAAGATTTTTTCAAAAATGATAAGATGGTCAAGTCTGTAGTTTCAAAATTTTGGTTATAAAAAAGAGTATGAGGTTCTATGTTATTCATAAACGGAAGTAAATCTTTCAGATACTGACCGTCCTCTATTAAAACAACATGAAAACTAGCAATTCCATCCATTTCCATCATTTTTCTCAAAGCAAGAGAAGAATCAGGACAAAAATAATACCAGTCCATATTATCAGGAATTTCAAAACAATGTTTCCAGTTATCAATTCCAATTTGTAAGATTTTAAGATTCTTTGACATCTGTGATTTCTCCTATCCAATTTTGGAGTTTTTCTAAAAACATCTGTCCCGTATATTCCTTGATTTTTTCTACAGAGTAAATCAAGGCTTGATTCCACTCCTTAAGTGTATCCAAATAATAATGGATTGCCTTTTGAAGTTCTGATAAATCAGAAATAAGATATCCGTTCTTTAAATGATCCACATAAACTGTTTTCACTCGATTAATTTGAGGAATCCCTGCACTAATTCCAGCAATTTGAGTATAAAGATGAGGAAGTTTACTTAAGTCTACAATTAAACGTACAAACTCCAAGGTTTTAATTAAATCCAGTTCATCATTCATATTAACGACTTGATATCTCAGTTCCTCTACTTTATTATCCTCTAAAGGATTTTCTGAATCGCCATAACCCGCATCTTTTTCCAACGATTGACTATCGATTCTCTCTTGTATAATCTTCTGAATTAAATCTTCAAACTGCTCTAGTAATTCTTCATCCGTCGCAAAGGTACCAAATATCAATTCCACATCTTTTGTTTTCGAAACAAAATCTAATATTTGATATATCCCCTCTTCATCAATACCCTCTTTAAAATTCAATTGATAGTAAATAAAAGAGGTTTTTCTTGTCTGGCTACGCCCCAAACGTAGGCGAGTATCAAAAGGAGACAAATGTTTAAAATATTGTTCATTCTCTGGATATAATTCTTTCAAAATATGAAGACTATCTTCCCTATCTACCAAGGTAAAATCTACCTTATTGAATACTGGCAATAACGTGGGAAATGTATCTTGAGGATTTCGATCAATAAAGAGACTCAAAATCTTATGACTTTCTTCCGGTAAAGTTCTCATCATTAAATCATTGTGAACTTGATGGGCTGGGATAATAAATAAATGATTCTTTTTATAAATTTTACTTAGTCGTTTTTCAAAAAATTCCTCTATTGCCTCGCCTATATTATGATAAGTCAATGATTTAAATCGATAACCAAATATTGGATTAATCTCAATACGTCCACCATCCTGCAAGTGCTCTCTAAACTGCCAAATTCCTTTAGTATTCAGATAATCTTGATAGTAAGCTACATCATCCTTAAAATAAATAACACTAGATACTAGCCCCCTATCATCCATAATAAACTGTTCAGAACGTTGACCTTCACTATTGAAGTATTGGATATGACTAATAAAACCTTCTACACCATGTTCTACCTGTGCATACGGTCTACCTTTTCTCTGCACCAATATAGCAAAAGGACTATAAATAAATTCACACTCACTATCCCATTCAATATCTTTAAGACTTAAAATCTGTGAGTGTTCCACAGAAAAATCTTGCATATCATCAAATACAGAATAAGCTTCTGTCTCCAAAACACTATGACGATGTAAAAAATATCGAAGATGAGGTTGGTAGGACAAAATTAACAGTTGAGAACGAAAGCCCTGATCCTGTAATAATCTGATTTGATTAAAGGTATCATCAAATTCAAGTTTAAAAAAAGTACGATACCAAGGAATTAAATCAAAATGCCATGGTCTATCAGTCCCATACCATGCTGGAATAAAATAATACATCGCAACCTCCTAGATAAGTGGTTTATAAGTTTCGTTCATTCTTAAAGCCTTTACTTCATCTTTTACATTAAAAATCATTCCATTCAGCATTAAAAACAAACCAGGAATCATGGCCACTCGTAACAGTTTTTCATCAGATAAAACAAGGAGCATTGGCAAGCCCGCCATAACCACATTAATGATTCCTCCTACAATAGAAAATCGGAAAACTAGACCGTTGATAAAACGACTGGTCTCCTCACCCGGATATACTCCATAGATATATTCACCTGACTTTTTCATTCGATCAGCAATCTGATCTCCACTTATATTTACAAATGCAAATGCAATACTAAAAATAAATAAAATGACTATATATAAATAAATCCATAATGGCTCACCCATCTTATATTGACCAGATAATTCCATATAGATGGGATTTTCTGGAAATATAGCATGTAGAAGAAGCAATACATAAGTAGGTAAACTCATAAAAGTCATAACATACATATACGGCATTCCCCCAGCAGGATTTAGCATTATCTCAAAATAAGAATATCTCTTAAATCGGCTATGCAAACCAACTTTATGTATAGGTAAACGATAGCGCGCTCGATACAAAATGGAAACAATATAGGTGAAAAGGATTCCCATCAGAACTAATAATAGAATAGTGATATAAGATACATGTATAACTTTAAACGTTTCAATCATATCCTGTGGAATAGTCAATACCATACTAGATAGCAAAATAACCATAGGACCTCCCAAACCATTGCTGGCATTTATATCTGACAACCAAACTAAGAAGAAGGTGCCCGCAATCAGTAACAGAGTATTCATAAAGGTAATAACAATTGGAGAAAGGGAAGCCTGAATGGGAAGGTTTAGGGAAATAGCCAATGACTGGATAATCGAAATAAATAAGGTTAGGTACATTTTCCTTCTATCTTGCACCTCTATTGAGAGAGATGAAATCCCTAAACGTTTAGACAAGGAGAACATTTGCCATAAAAGTGTCGCAGACATCCAAGGAGAAAGACCTACCGACAGCAAAGAAAGACTCCTAAGGTTTCCACCTGAAATAGCTGTAGAAAAAGCTAAATAGGCAGTTGAACCACCTAAAAAATCTCTGCTATTCACATTAACAAAAGGAAGAGATAATCTACTTCCCAAGACATAAATAAAAATCAAAAACAGGGTCACAAGACCTTTTTTCACTATTATAGACGAAAAAATATTTTTCATAACGAATCCTTACATAAAAATTAATATAGCATTTTTTATTCTTTCCACTACACAGTAGAAAAGGAATAGAAAATAACCCAGTAAATCATGTTAGAAACCTTAGTCATTTTCCGCTTTATTTTTGAGCGCTAGCTCTTATCATTTCAAAGTTAAAACTAAAATACTATTTTATTATCAAAGTCCCCTAGACAAACAATGTCAAAGTGTTTATCCAAGATAGCACTTTAACAGGAAATTTCTATTAAAAATATACTTGGCTCGCACTTACTGAGGCAGAACTAAGTTAAATGTCAACACTATTTGTTGTCAAAATATAAATAGAAGTTAATTTTATACTAAAAAATTTTAACTCTACATACAATTCCAGTCTTTCCATTATATCAAAAAAAGCAGAAAAAATCTGCTTTCAAGTGTCTATAAGATAGAGATATCTCCATTCATGCTCTAGCTTCTTTATTCAATACCAATACTTCCACGCATGTTTTATATTTACAAAATATCACAGTTGCTCAAACGAGATGTCTTGATACTCTTAGATAATCCCTGCAGACTACATTAGTATCGTTTTATCCTAGTCAAGCACTGTCATTTATAGGATAAGAGGGAGCTTTAATCGCTTAATAAATACAAAAGTTCTGCATAGCGTTTAAAGATATCCGTGTTTTGAAGTCCCGCTTCTTTTGCTTGATTGTAACGCGATTTTAAATTATCTACTATATTCTCTCTTTCATCTGCTACATTCCAACCTTTAATAGCATAAACAGCCATCCGTTCCATCAAACAATCCAAAACATCCTCTAATAACTTTTCAGTTATCCTACTGCTGATACTGTCTATTCCCACTCTATAATTATAGAGTGCCTTATGAATATAAGTCGAACGACAAGACTCTGCAAAAAAGCGATAATTCGTACGAGTATCTTCAATAATTTTCCCTTTAGGGAAGGAAATGTTATCAAATAATCTACGCGCAAACAAAATTCCCCAACTTGTTGTAAAAGACTTATCTCTACGTTCTAATAAGGGTAGTTGCTGGATGAGTTCCTCATCGCTATAGTGAGTCTCATAATAATCATCAAAGATGTGAATCCAGTAACAGTTCTCTTTCACATCAAACTTCTTATAATTCGATACAACTACTTCAGCATCATTAAGTAAGGCTGCTCGGTACATATCCTCGACATAAGTCGGCTCTATCCAATCATCTGAATCAACAAAGGAAAGAAACTCCCCTTGCGCCCTCGTAATACCAACATTTCGAGCATCCGACAAGCCACCATTTCCCTTTTCAATATAATGGAAGCGGCTATCCCTCGCAACAAATTCCTGACAGATAGCAGCAGATCCATCTGGTGAACCGTCGTTAACCAATAGAATTTCTATATTTGAATAAGTCTGATTGGCAATACTATCCAAACACATCCATAGATAAGTCTCAACATTGTAAATTGGAACGATTAAACTAATTAATGGCTGAGGATATGTAATCTTTTCTCGAACTTCTGATACAAATAATTCATATTCTCTAATCGCTTTCGATGTTGGAAACATATTTATTCCATCTACTACGAAATATTCCAGCATTTTAACATAGTGAAAAGTTGAAATCCCCAGTTCTTCAATTCGTTGGAACATTTTTTTATAGATTTCCAATCGTTGCAAGGCTTTAATTTCATCGTAATTAGCCGTTGAACTCATTCCATGCTTACGGTAAATATAGGTCATTTCCTTTACATAGAATACGCTTGATGCTCTTAGATAAAGACGGAAAAAGAAATCTAAATCCTCTGAAAATTGAATTCTTTCATCAAATAGAAGATCTATATTTCGGAAGTCAGTACAAAGCAACTCTCTTTTAAACAATTTTTGAGAAACATTATAAAAATCATGAATTAGATACCCTAACTTGGGGAAAATTTCTAAAAACTCAAACCTAGGTTTTTTTCCAACATTCAGAAGAGTAGCTTCCGCTTGAGAAGAATAAACCAATATATAGTGTATGCCATCTGGTTCAAATAATTGAAAGGATGAAATAGAAATGTCAACATCATTCTCTTTCAGAGTAGTATAAAGAACTTCCAAATACTCAGGGGTAACCCAATCGTCCGAATCAATAAAAGTAATGTACGCCCCCCCCGAACGTTCGAGTCCTAGGTTACGGGCTGAAGATGCTCCGCCATTTTCCTTTTCAAAATAACGGAAACGACTATCATTCTCTACGTACTCCTGACAAATCATTCCAGATGAATCGGTCGAACCATCGTTTACAAGTAACACTTCAAAATTAGTATAAGTTTGATTGATAATACTATCTAAACACTGACGTAAATACTTCTCTGCATTATAAACTGGAATTATAATACTGATCAATTCATTATTCATCTTTCTTCTCCACTTCTTATCTCATATCCATAAACATCCAGCTATGCTTACTCCTTCATTTTCCAATACTTATCAACTAAATAAGCTTCTTATTTTTTCAACCATCTTTTCAGGTTCATCCTTTTTACAAATATAGCTTGCTTTTCCTGCAGTATGATCTGTACTATCAAATGTCAATATTGGTTTGCTAAGGCTGTTGACTTTTTCTATAATATGATCAACTTCTGCTTCATAATTAATATCCAAATAAAAATCAATTTCTTCCAATACTTTTATCAAATTCATTGGATTATAAACTGGAAAGATTCTTACATTTAAATATCTTTGCAAGTCTACAATTTCAGATGCAAATTCTGTTGGAGCTAAAATAGAAAAATGAATATACGGCAATTCTCTTATTAGATATTCTAACTGTTCCATACGACAAGTATTTGTAAAAATGGCTGTATGATATATAGGGGAATCAATAAGAGAATCCAAACCTTTTTCAAAATTCATCTTCCTCATGACAATATCAGACCATTCCAAACCATAATAAAACCACCATTCATTTCTAAAGCGGTTTAAATTGATACCATACCATGGTTTTTCGCCAGTATAATGAATAATTTCAGCTTCTTTCTCCGCAACTAGAGAATCCTGATACCATGAAACGATCTGATAGTTTCTTGCAACAGTATCCATACCTACCATGAAATTATATTTTTGAGGTAATTTTTTCCACCGTTTCTGAAATAAAATATTTAAAATCCCTTGATCTCCAAAACTACTCTCATGAAATTGATTTGTTAGTTCAAATAATTTTTCAGTGACCCCTTCTGTCCTCCAGACATCAACATCAATCAACATCACACCAGAATTAAAGGAATCACTTGTCAGATCATCTTCTACAGCAGCCATCGGAAAATCACCTAAATCTTCTGAAAATAAAGCATCCAAGCTTCCCCTCACTATAACATCTGAATCTAAATAGATAGCTCTATTCTCTTCAACAAATTGTGGAATAAAATAACGAAAAAAAGCTGCATAACTTAAATGAGAAAGAGGTAAATGATAGTTTTTCAGACTGTGACTGCTAATTTTCACATTCACAATTTCTGAAGATAAGGGTTCCAACCGCTTTGTCATTAATTGAAACCATTCTGAAGGCATGTCATCATTAAATACATAAAACTTCACACTTCGATTATGGGCACATACTGACTTGATTGTTGTTTCAATCTTATCACGATACCCACTATCTGCCCCCAGAACAATGACTTTTTTATTCATTTTAAACATTCCTTTCGTTTTATGAACTATAAAACTATTTATTCTAAAAATATTATAAAAGATTTAAATATACTTTCTCTTGAATTAGTTTACGGATATTCGTTATCATTTCTGTAGTATTTTCACATACAATCGCTTTCTCCCCTACATGGTTTGTATCTGAAAAAGCAAAAATTGTCACATTCTTCTTCAGTGCTTCTTGAGTTGCTTCTTCCCATGTTGCTCCCTCTGCTATATCCAAAACTGCTAATGCTTTCTCTAGGATATGCTTGTAGCTATTTTTTGTGTGTGCATTTGGATAATAGTAAAGATTTGGATATTCTATATACTGTTGTTGAATTGCTGGAAAACAAGGTTGAAAAATATGAAATTGGCAATCGGGAAATTCTTCTAATAAGTTTGAGAAATTAGAAAGATGACATGTATTCGTAAATACTAAAATATGATGAGTAAAATATCTTTGATTAAAACTTGCTAATTCTAATTGAAATTGGCGTTGATTATAGAGTGTACTCCAATCCAATCCATAGTAAAACCACCATAACTTTTTAAATCTGGTTGAAAAACTTTCTTCATTCCAAGGTTTATTATATCCTAAGTAATGTAAGATACGAGGCATTCGATTCTCTTTTATAGTGGTTCTCTCTTTTTTAAATTCACTAATCTCGTATGCATCATATCCGACTAAAAAATTATATGTATCTTTCAATGGTAACCATTCTTCTCCAAATGCCATAATCATAATTGATTGATCTCCATTTGGTACATGCATATAATGTTCTCGAGTCAATTCTATCAATTTTTCTCGTATATTTTCTTCTCTCCAACGCTTTAAATTAACGACTAATACTCCCGCATTCAGTTCTTTTTTAATATCATTGTGCTTTGACGGATCCAGGTCGCTATCATTTACTGCCGCTACATAACAGCCATCTAAATCATACTCTAACAAATGATCTACTTTTCCTGTTACCAGTAAATCACAATCTAAATAAAGTGCTACATCTTCTTTCACAAAATCCGCCATATAATAAATAAGAAATTTAGTTGCTGATATATGCTTACTATTATTAACATTAAACTGTCTCAATTCCTGTTCTTCTTCAGACAATCGAATATTACAAACCCTAGAATCAAATGGAGTTAACCAATTTTGCAGAGCTCCAAACCATTCTTGTGGAATACTCCCGTTATTGAAAATATATATTTTCAAATTTCTATGATAAGCACACAATGATTTTATAGTTACAATAGCTTGTTCACAATAACTTCTATCAAAACATAATACAATAGCTTTTTTCATTTTGTATTTACTCTTTCTGAATTTTACAAACAGCTTACTAAAAAGCACAAATTTAATCTTTTATCAATACTCTCCACTTTTCTGCAATGACCTCATCCAAATAAGAGGCTGCAATGCGATATGAATGCTGCGATACTTCATTTTGATTCAAATCAAAAAACTCCAATACTGCCTTCGTCATTCTTTCAATACTTTCTTCTCTATCTTGACCTTCAGAATAGGGAACTAAATAACCATTCTTCCCATTTTGAATAAAGGTAGGTGCTCCGTAAGGGACATCTAAACCTACTAATCCCATACCAGAAGCCACCCCTTCAAGTAAGGTTAGCCCCAAGGTTTCCCAAGAAGAAGTTGATAGATAGAGCTGGTGTTTTTTATACTCTTCTTTTAAATTTTGATAACCACGTAACCTTATATACTCTTCCGCATTTAGCTCTGAAATCAGTTGGTTCAATTTATGATAATCCTCCCCTTGACCATAGATATCCAAAGTAAATCCTGGTATTTTCTCTTTGACCTTTGCTCCTACCTTAATCGCTATATCGACTTGTTTGCGATAGTTTAAGCGAGCAGCAAGCATAGCCGAATAAGGAACCATCGTCTCTACATTGCTCTCGAGACTTTCGATACTAGCAGCTGGTATCACACAAATCGGACAGCTAGGTAAGCCCATCTCTCTTAGATAGTTCTCCAAGTCTGTTTTTTGTGCTTCTGTCGAAACAAGCATAAAGTCAAAGGAGGTCGCATGTTGGAATAAATAATGATATTCATTATTCATCGCACCCGTTTTATATTGATGGAGAGAGTGAAGAAAAACTCCTATTTTTGCATGATTGCCATATTCCAAAATTGCCTGTGAAAAGGAAAATCTAGAGACCCTGTCCATAAGGACGACATCATCAGAAGAAAGGGACAAGGATTGGATAAAATATTGCATCAAGTCGTATTCGCCTTCAAGCCATTCTGAACCAAATCGATACCGTGTTTTTCCTAACGATTGGAAACCTTCATAGACCACTTCACTTTCGGAATTATAGAAACACCTTTTGCTCCACTGATAAGTCCCTTGGTCAAACCACTCTCTACATATCAAATGAGAAGTATAGTGATCTCTCTGATAGAGTGTATCTTGATAAAAATGATCAACCTGATAAACTATTCCATCCTCACATTTCAGAAATAGCCTATGATCTTCAGATATTTGATAAACGATTTGATACTGATCTCTCTCAACTATCGGACTATTCTCTAGGTCCAATCTACTAATCATCTCTTCACTAGTGATAGTTGATTGTACCCCTTTTTCTCCTGCTAAGTAAAAGGGAGCAATCATCATTTTATCCAGAGGAATCCCTATATGTTGAAAATAAAGAAAATCTTCTCTTGGAGGAAGGACAGAAAAGATGTAACAAACATCCAAATCCATCTTTTTAAAGATCCTAGCACGATTGGCCTGAGAACGATCTACACCATTTGGTTCGTACCCTACTAATAAGTCGAATAGATAAACTGTCACTCAATTTTCCACCTTTCGAAAAGCTCTATTGTAATCTTCTTTAGTAGAAGATTGAATCCATTTCCATTGCTTTTGCAAAGCCAAATGATACATTTCCTCTGAAACGACAACCTTTTTTATAGCATCAATCAAATCAGCCGCAGCTTGACTGGAAGATAGATGCTCAGGACAGATAAAACCTCTCCTATGCTGGGTCTCCTTAAAAGCAAATAAAAGCAACCCTTTTTCTAAGGATTCTTCCACGGCATTCAATATTTCTATACTATGGTTAATATCTAAATACAAACTACACTGAGCTAGCAAACTTTCATACTCTGCCTGGCTAATCCCTGGATGTAAATAGACATTTTCACATCGTTCAAGATCCAATAGTCTAGGTCCCATATTCGTCAGAGCAGCGATATGAAACTCAATCATCGGCAGCTTCTCAATAATTTCCTCTATTTTTTCAATTTCTTGTGTGTGAGTCATGATGAGCGCACGATGGTGATTCACATTCATTTTTGAAGGATACAAGGGACTAATATGATGAATTTTATCGTTTGGAGCAAGGGATTCAAATACCGAATAATGATAAACATAGAGTCTATCTACTCTTGATAAGTATTCTTCTATTTCTTGGATTTGAATCGGTTCTTTAGAAGAATAAACTGCAGAAACTTTTTGACGATCTAAGTAATCCGCTATTTCTAAATCTCCAACAACTAGCACTTCATTTTCTAAATCAAAGAGCTCTAAACAGGTCTGCCATAGTTCATCTTCAGTATAAATATGGGTGATTTCATCTTTAAATAAAGTATATAAGCTTCGCTCTACATTTTTAATCATCAATAGAGTATTTTGAGCGTCATAATAATGAACCGAGATACTCTTTTCTGATTCATCCATTATCTCCTGTTTATAACGCCAACCATTTTCTAAATAGTAATCACAGCTTATAACTTTTCCCTGATTATCCCACCATTCAACCCTGTCTACTGTATATAATTCTTTACAACGGTAGAAAATCTGACCTCGTTGAATATCTTTATCCCATATGGTTGCGCAATCTTCTTCCATACAAATTTCCCAATATTTAGGAACCACCACCCTCAAAGCTATCAATGATTCACTTTTATATTGATTTAATGATGATTTCTTCGCAAGTAGCATCGGTAAAAAATGAATGTAATCTTGAGGTCTTTCTACATAATCCAGGGTTAAAACATGAACCTCAGTACCAGAAGAAAGTACATCTTCTACAAATTGCTGCTCGGCTGGACTATACTGCTTTGTTAGATAAAGCATCTATATCTCCTTTAATTCCTCCATAATCATAAGCTGATTAAAACGACAAATCCTATAAAGATAGAATGTAATCACACATCTTTTGCGGTTCTGAACTAGAGAATACCTGATCTACATGATAGGGATTCACTACCGTATCAAATGTTAGGATTGGTTTTCCTTTTTGTTTTGCAGTTTCAATTACTTGTTGATTTTTTTCCTCATAGTTAATGTCTAAATAAATATCACACTCATCAACCAACCGATTACGATTCCAATCTAAAATAGCTGGATATAATCTCACATTTTCATATTTTCGTAAACAATTCAGAACATCACCCATCAATGTATTAGCTGCTATATGAAACATGAAATTTGGTAAATGAGTCACTAGATAATCGATCTGTTCCAATGACTGACTATCTGTCATAATAAATAGGTCACGTTTTTTTCTAGGTGTTTTATGACCCGTAATTTCTGACCAGTCCATCATTGAATATCTCCACCATACTTCTCTTAAACGAGAAAAGGATCTTAAATTCCAAGGCTTATCTCCTGAAAGATAATGAATAATCGCTGGCAATGGATCTGTCGACATCTCTAAAATAAAATACTGCTGTCTCTCCTCTGCAATTCGATCATAACCAACTTGAAAATTGTAAGTATCATCTAATACGATATAGCGTTCCCCTGCCACTCGATTAAAGACAGTTTGATCGGATTCTAGCAATGTTTCATGATCCCTATCAGTGATTTCGATTAAAGTCGCTTGAATATTTTCTTCTTTCCACAACTTATTATTAACTAGTAAGACACCCGAATTAAATCTATCTTCTAATCCATAAACAACTTTGGCCGCTGCCAAAAGTTTATCCCCAAGTTCGATTTCAAATAACTCATTTAGCGTTCTCGTTACAATCGTATCACTATCCAAATACAGCACCTTATCTTCTTCCACAAATTGTGGGATAAAGTATCTCGCAAAAGACATATGGTTCATATGAGCCCCAAACGGAGGTAACTTCCATGTTTCTGAGACCAATCCACTTGTCAGCTTCACATCAACTAATTCACTCTGTTTCTGACTCATTTTTTCACGAACACTGATAAACCATTCCTGAGGAATATCTTGATTCAAAATATAAACTTTGCAATTGTCATGATGATAGCAAATTGACTTTAATGTTGCTTCTATATATCGAATATAGCCATAATCACCAGCTAAAACAAATGTTAATTTTTCCATTGTATTTACCTATTTCTATTTATTTTCCAGATAATTTATAATCTATTTTCATACTCATCAAACATCAAAGAGCACTACATACCTATAGCAGAAAGATACCGAAATTGCTTGAAAAGCTTATTAAAGAGTATGGATTCAATTCAAATCTCGGGCTTTCTTTATACTAAATCATTTGACCTTGTCTTTAGAATATCAAATAAAATTATAAAATATTGAAAGATATTTCCATTCTAAATTATATCATCATTTTCCCTCACAAGACAACCAAAAACCCTTGAAAAGTTTAACTTTTCAAGGGTTTTCTTTCAGTATTTTTTGCTTAATAAGAAAACTTTTTATTGGTATTCTTATTAATCTTCCTGATCATTTTTACGGCGTTTCGCAAACAGACCTAGACCAGTCACAGCTGCCAAAGCTCCTAAAAGTACAGATGATTTAGAGGCTTCTGTACCAGTATTTGGCAATTGTTTTCTTGACTTACCTTCTGATTCTGTTCTTGTCTCAGAAGATAATACGTCCGCTGATGTCGATACGCTTGCTGAAGCTGATCCGCTTGTTGAGGCAGATACAGATTCAGAAACAGATGTACTTACTGAAGCTGACGCACTTGTTGACTCTGACGTTGCTTTAGAAACTGATTCGCTCACTGAGTTATTTGCTGAAGCTGACTCTGAAGCTACTTTAGAGGCTGATTCACTTGCCACATTGCTTGTAGATACTGATTCTAGCACACTATCTATATCTATCATTTTCTTAGAGTAGATTTCAGGGTTACCTTTACTTGTGATAATAGATGCACTTTCCGCCCTAGATGTCGACTCGCTTACTGAGGTGCTTGTTGAGGCTTGCTCTGATGCTACCTTAGATGCAGATTCGCTTACTGAGTTACTTGTTGAAGCCACTTCTGAGGCTTTTTCTGAAGCTACCTTAGATGCTGACTCGCT
>CAUPXP010000027.1:0-16154 GCA_963515455.1 Streptococcus mitis
AAAAAGTAGTATAATACATCTATTATAGAAATTTTTAGAAAATTCCGAAAGAGGTTATTTATGGGATATACAGTTGCTGTAGTCGGCGCGACAGGTGCTGTCGGTGCTCAGATGATAAAAATGTTGGAAGAATCAACACTTCCAATCGATAAAATTCGTTTACTTGCTTCTGCACGTTCAGCGGGTAAGACTTTGAAATTTAAAGACCAAGATATTACGATTGAAGAAACGACTGAAACTGCTTTTGAAGGAGTTGATATTGCTCTCTTTTCAGCAGGTGGTTCTACATCAGCTAAGTATGCACCATACGCAGTTAAAGCTGGAGCGGTAGTAGTAGATAATACATCTTACTTCCGTCAAAATCCAGACGTTCCTTTGGTTGTTCCAGAGGTCAATGCTCACGCACTTGATGCCCACAACGGGATTATTGCTTGCCCTAACTGTTCAACAATCCAAATGATGGTAGCTCTTGAGCCAGTTCGCCAAAAATGGGGCTTGGACCGTATCATTGTTTCAACTTATCAAGCCGTTTCAGGTGCTGGTATGGGAGCAATTCTTGAGACACAACGTGAACTTCGTGAGGTCTTGAATGATGGAGTGAAACCACATGATTTGCATGCGGAAATCTTGCCTTCAGGTGGTGACAAGAAACACTATCCTATCGCTTTTAACGCTCTTCCACAAATCGATGTCTTCACTGATAATGATTACACTTACGAAGAGATGAAGATGACCAAGGAAACTAAGAAAATTATGGAAGATGATAGCATTGCAGTATCTGCAACATGTGTGCGTATTCCAGTCTTGTCAGCTCACTCTGAGTCTGTTTACATCGAAACAAAAGAAGTGGCTCCAATTGAAGAAGTAAAAGCAGCTATCGCAGCCTTCCCAGGTGCTGTTCTTGAAGATGATGTAGCTCATCAAATCTATCCTCAAGCCATCAATGCAGTTGGTTCGCGTGATACCTTTGTTGGTCGTATCCGTAAAGACTTGGATGCTGAAAAAGGAATTCACATGTGGGTTGTTTCAGATAACCTTCTCAAAGGTGCTGCTTGGAACTCAGTTCAGATTGCAGAAACTCTTCATGAACGTGGCTTGGTTCGTCCAACAGCTGAATTGAAATTTGAATTAAAATAGTCATATCGTTTAGGAGTTCAGATGAACTCCTTCTTTGAAATAGAGAGGTGTTTTCATGTCTTATCAAGATTTAAAAGAGTGTAAAATCATCACAGCCTTTATTACTCCCTTCCACGAGGATGGTTCCATCAACTTTGATGCTATTCCAGCCTTGATTGAGCATTTATTGGCTCATCATACGGATGGGATTCTTCTCGCAGGAACCACTGCTGAGAGTCCAACCTTGACCCACGATGAAGAGTTGGAATTGTTTGCGGCTGTACAAAAGATTGTCAATGGACGCGTTCCTTTGATTGCGGGTGTAGGTACTAATGATACGCGTGACTCTATTGAGTTTGTCAAAGAAGTAGCAGAATTTGGCGGCTTTGCTGCTGGACTTGCTATTGTTCCTTACTACAACAAACCTTCGCAAGAAGGAATGTATCAGCATTTTAAAGCCATTGCAGATGCTTCGGACCTACCAATTATTATCTATAACATTCCTGGGCGTGTGGTTGTCGAATTGACTCCAGAAACCATGCTTCGCTTGGCTGACCATCCAAATATTATCGGTGTCAAAGAATGTACTAGTTTGGCTAATATGGCTTACTTGATTGAGCACAAGCCTGAAGAATTCTTAATTTATACAGGTGAGGATGGAGATGCTTTCCATGCCATGAACCTTGGTGCGGACGGGGTTATTTCTGTTGCCTCTCATACAAATGGGGATGAAATGCACGAGATGTTTACTGCCATTGAGGAAAGTGATATGAAGAAAGCCGCGGCTATTCAGCGTAAATTCATTCCTAAAGTCAATGCCCTCTTCTCTTATCCAAGTCCTGCTCCAGTTAAGGCAGTTCTGAACTATATGGGATTTGAAGCTGGTCCAACTCGATTACCTCTAGTTCCAGCACCAGAAGAAGATGCCAAACGCATTATCAAGGTTGTCGTAGATGGCGACTACGAAGCAACTAAAGCAACCGTAACAGGGGTTTTAAGACCAGATTACTAATAAGACAATAAAATCCATGACCGAATGAAGGATCATGGATTTTTCTTATTTTCCTAAACAGAATTGGCTAAAAAGTTGGGTAATGAGTTCATCTGGAGCAGCATCTCCAGTGATTTCACCGAGAATTTCCCAAGTACGAGTCAAGTCAACTTGAAGCAAGTCAACTGGCATACCTAGTTCAAGACCTTGGTTAACAGCTTGTAGGCTTTCAACTGCTTTTTCAATCAGGGAAATGTGACGTGCGTTAGACAAGTAGGTTGCATCTTGCTCGACTAGACCAGCATTTTCAAAGAAGAGGTCATTAATGCGTTCTTCAATCTTATCAATGTTTTGGTTTTTAAGAACTGAAATACGGATGACATCTTCTGGAAGTTCCGAAGTTTCAATCGCTTCAGGAAGATCAGTTTTGTTAAGCAAAATAATGCGATTAGTATCCTGACTGATTTCTAGGAGTTGGCGGTCTTGGGCGGTTAGTGGTTCACTGGCATTTAGCACCAGTAGAACCAAGTCAGCTTCTTTAAGAGCTTTTTTCGAACGCTCAACTCCAATTTGTTCAACGATATCATCCGTTTCACGAATACCTGCTGTGTCAATCAATTTTAGGGGAACACCGTTGATGTTGACGTATTCTTCGATGACATCACGGGTTGTACCAGCAATATCTGTGACGATTGCCTTGTCTTCACGCAAGAGGTTGTTGAGAAGGCTTGATTTCCCAACGTTGGGGCGTCCGATGATAGCTGTTGAAATTCCTTCGCGAAGGATTTTACCACGACGGGCTGTCCTAAGGAGATTGGTTAGCAATTGCTCAAACTCCATAGTCTTCTCACGGACCACAGCAGTAGTCGCTTCTTCAACATCGTCATACTCAGGATAGTCGATATTAACCTCGACTTGGGCAAGTGTGTTAAGGATTTCTTGACGGGTATTGTTAATGAGGTCAGAAAGGGAACCGTCTAATTGCTTAACTGCAATGTTCATGGCCTTGTCAGTCTTTGCACGGATGATGTCCATCACTGCCTCAGCCTGTGTCAAATCTACGCGACCGTTTAAAAAGGCACGTTTGGTAAATTCACCAGGTTCTGCCAACCGAGCTCCTTCACGGATCGCTAGTTGGAGAATTTCATTGGTTACCGCAATCCCACCGTGGGTGTTAATCTCGATAATATCCTCACGAGTGAAGGTTTTTGGAGATTTCATGGCTCCCACCATGACCTCGTCCATGACTTTACCAGTTAGAGGGTCAACGATGTGACCGTAGTTGAGAGTGTGGCTAACAACCTGTCTCAAGTCTTTTCCTTTAAAAATCTTTTGCGCAATAGCAAAACTTTCTGTTCCGCTCAGGCGGACAATACCAATAGCCCCTTCACCTAGTGGAGTAGAGATAGCAGCGATGGTATCAAATTCACGTGTAATCATAATGTTTCCTTTAATTAATTGCTCTTTTCTTGGAAATTTTTCCAAGTCTCTTTTCAAATTGTAACAAATTTGAACTATTTCTTCAATGGATGCTACTTGGAGATTGAAAAAGCCTAAGCAATACCGCTTAAGCTAGCTTATTTGGTGCGCATTTCCCCTTGTGGAAAGTAAGTTCCTTCTGGCATGTCGTTGATGATGACATGGACAGCAGATTGAGGTGCTCCAGTGTTGCGAACAACAGCTTCTGTTACTTCCTTAGCAAGAGCTTTCTTTTGCTCGAGCGTGCGTCCTTCAAATAAATCGATGCGTACAAATGGCATAATAGCTTCCTCCACTAGTTTTTGATTTCTTCTATTTTACCACATTTTGCCGTTTAAAGCTTAAGAAAATTATGATATACTAGAATGTAGCAAAAATTTAGAAATGGACGTGAAGCAAGAAACATGGCACAGTTGTATTATCGTTATGGGACCATGAACTCTGGTAAGACGATTGAGATTCTCAAGGTGGCCTATAACTATGAGGAGCAAGGAAAAGGTGTTGTGATTATGACCTCGGCTCTGGATACGCGTGACGGTGTTGGCTATGTGTCGAGTCGAATTGGCATGAAACGCCCTGCCATTGCGATTGAGGAAACAACTGATATCTTCGGCTATATCCGTGATTTACCAGAAACACCTTACTGTGTGTTGGTCGATGAAGCCCAGTTTCTCAAGCGTCACCATGTTTACGATCTAGCTCGTGTTGTTGATGAGTTAGACATACCTGTCATGGCTTTTGGCTTGAAAAATGACTTTCGCAATGAACTGTTCGAAGGTTCCAAGTATCTCTTGCTTTTAGCAGACAAGATTGACGAAATTAAGACCATCTGTCAGTATTGTAAGAAAAAGGCGACTATGGTGTTGCGTACACAGGATGGACTACCCGTTTATGATGGTGAGCAGATCCAGATTGGTGGAAATGAAACCTATATCTCGGTTTGCCGTAAACATTATTTTGCGCCAATGATAACCTCTAACAAGGAGCAAAACTATGACAATTGAACTAAGAGATGTTACAATGGAAAATTATTTTGATGTTTTGAATTTGGATGTCAAGGAATATCAAAAACAATTCATTGCTACTAACGCAATTAGTTTAGCTGAAGCATACGTCTACACTAAAAATGGAGATTTTGTAGCTCCATTGGCAGTTTATGATAATGATGCAATTATAGGTTTTGTGATGATAGCTTATGATAAAAAGATCGGAATTAGTAGTGGAAATTATTTACTATTTCGTTTTATGATTGATAAGAATTTTCAAAATCAAGGATATTTTAAACCAATTATGGATAAAGTGCTAGACTATGTTCGGACAGCGCCAGCAGGTTTAGGCAATAAACTTTGGTTGTCTTATGAACCAGAAAATGAATATGCAAGATCTTGTTACCTCAGTTATGGATTTAAAGAAACTGGGGAAATATCCGAGAACGAAGTAGTAGCAATCTATGATTTAACAATTGAGAAATAAGGAGAAAAAATGAACATCTATGATCAACTACAAGCAGTAGAAGACCGTTATGAAGAACTAGGAGAATTGCTCAGTGACCCGGATGTCGTTTCAGACACCAAACGTTTTATGGAGCTTTCAAAAGAAGAGGCTTCAAGTCGTGATACGGTGACAGCCTACCGTGAGTACAAACAAGTCCTTCAAAATATCGTTGATGCCGAAGAGATGATTAAAGAATCAGGCGGAGATGCGGACTTGGAAGAAATGGCCAAGCAAGAGCTCAAGGATGCCAAGGCTGAAAAAGAAGAATACGAAGAAAAACTGAAAATCTTGCTTCTTCCAAAGGATCCAAACGATGACAAGAACATCATCCTGGAAATCCGTGGTGCTGCAGGTGGAGATGAGGCGGCACTTTTCGCCGGAGACCTTCTAACCATGTATCAAAAGTATGCGGAAGCCCAAGGCTGGCGCTTTGAAGTCATGGAAGCCTCTATCAACGGTGTCGGTGGTTTTAAAGAAGTGGTTGCTATGGTTTCAGGTCAGTCTGTATACTCTAAGCTTAAGTACGAATCAGGTGCTCACCGTGTGCAACGTGTCCCTGTGACAGAAAGTCAAGGCCGTGTTCATACTTCGACAGCGACAGTTCTTGTTATGCCAGAAGTTGAAGAGGTTGAATACGACATTGATCCAAAAGACCTTCGTGTCGACATCTATCACGCCTCTGGTGCTGGTGGACAGAACGTCAATAAGGTTGCGACTGCCGTTCGTATCGTTCACTTGCCAACCAATATCAAGGTTGAGATGCAGGAAGAACGTACCCAGCAGAAGAACCGTGAGAAGGCCATGAAAATCATCCGTGCGCGTGTTGCTGACCACTTCGCACAAATTGCACAAGATGAACAAGATGCTGAGCGTAAGTCGACTATTGGTACTGGTGACCGTTCAGAACGGATTCGTACTTATAACTTCCCACAAAACCGTGTCACAGACCACCGTATCGGTTTAACCCTTCAAAAACTAGATACCATTTTGTCTGGTAAATTGGATGAAGTTGTGGATGCCTTGGTGCTCTATGACCAAACACAGAAATTAGAAGAATTAAACAAATAATGAAATTAGCTCAATTATTTTCAGATTTTGAAGAAGAGTTGATAAGACAAGGAGAGGAAGCAGAAAGCCTCTCTTTTGTCTATCGTAGCCTCAAAAATCTCTCTTTTACAGACTTTGTTTTTTCCCTCCAGCAGGAAGTGACGGAAGAGGAAGAAGTATTTGTAAAAGGAATTTTCCAACAGTTAGCAGCTCATAAACCGGCACAGTACATCATTGGACAGGCAGATTTTTATGGAATGCAGTTAAAAGTTGATGAGCGAGTATTGATCCCTCGTCCAGAAACAGAGGAGTTGGTGGAGCTTATCCTGGCTGAGAATCCTGAGACGAATCTTTCAGTTCTGGATATTGGAACAGGTAGTGGAGCTATTGCTCTCGTCTTAGCAAAAAACAGACCAAATTGGTCAGTAACAGCAGCAGATATTTCCCAAGATGCTTTAGATATAGCCAGCGAAAATGCTAAAAATCAAAATCTTCAAATATTTTTAAAAAAATCTGACTGTTTTACAGAAATTTCTGAAAAATATGATATAATTGTTTCCAATCCACCCTATATCTCTCGTGAAGATGAGTCAGAGGTCGGCTTGAATGTTTTGCATTCGGAGCCTCATCTAGCTCTCTTTGCAGATGAGGATGGCCTAGCTATTTACCGTAGAATTGCGGAAGATGCAAAAGACTATCTCAAAGATGGTGGTAAGATTTACCTTGAAATTGGATACAAGCAAGGTCAAAGTGTTCCTGAACTTTTTAGGAAGCATCTTCCTGAAAAACGTGTAAGAACGCTTAAGGATCAATTTGGTCAAGATAGGATGGTTGTGGTTGATGATGGACAGGATTAGGCAAGAGTTGGAAAAGGGTGGGGCAGTTGTTTTACCTACGGAGACAGTTTACGGTCTCTTTGCCAAGGCTCTAGACGAAAAAGCAGTTGATCATGTATACCAGCTCAAACGTCGTCCTAGAGATAAGGCACTCAATCTCAATATCGCCTCTCTCGAGGACATCTTGCACTTTTCAAAGAATCAGCCAACTTATCTACAAAAACTTGTAGAGACCTTTTTGCCAGGTCCCTTGACCATCGTTCTCGAGGCCAATGACCGAGTTCCCTATTGGGCCAATTCTGGTCTCGCGACTGTTGGATTTCGGATGCCGAGTCATCCCATTACCCTTGATTTGATTCGAGAGACAGGTCCCTTGATTGGGCCGTCTGCCAATATCTCAGGTCAGTCAAGTGGTGTAACCTTTGAACAAATTCTGAAGGATTTTGACCAAGAGGTTTTGGGTCTAGAAGACGATGCTTTTCTAACTGGACAGGATTCAACTATTTTGGACTTGTCTGTAGACAAGGTGAAAATCTTACGCCAAGGGGCCATTAAGCGAGAAGATATTCTTGCTCAGTTGCCAGAGATTTCTTTTGAGGAGGAATGAGATGCTAAGAGATTTAAGAGAAACTGATGTGAAAGCCATTTGTGAAATTAACCAAGAGGCTTTGGGCTATTCTTTTAGTCTAGAGGACACGTCTAGTCAACTAGCTAGACTGTCTCAGAATTCACATCATTTCTTACTTGCTTATGAGGATGAAGCTAGTCATGCCTTGCTTGGATATGTCCACGCTGAGGTCTATGAATCACTTTATTCTAAAGCAGGATTTAATATTTTAGCTTTAGCAGTTTCACCTCAAGCGCAAGGTCAAGGTATTGGTAAAAACTTATTACAAGGGTTGGAAGAAGAAGCAAAAAGACGTGGTTATGGGTTTATCCGCTTAAACTCTGCCGATCATCGTCTGGGTGCTCATGCATTTTATGAAAAAGTTGGTTATACTTGTGATAAAATGCAGAAACGGTTTATTCGCATCTTTTAGTTTGATTTTCTAATAAGAAAATTAAACTAATGGACTAGTCACACAATAAAGGAGAAGACCTATGATTTTTGACAAAGATGATTTTAAAGCATATGATGCTGATCTATGGAATGCTATTGCCAAAGAAGAAGAACGACAACAAAACAACATTGAGTTGATTGCTTCGGAAAACGTAGTTTCCAAGGCTGTTATGGCAGCTCAAGGGTCTATCTTGACGAATAAATACGCCGAAGGTTACCCAGGACGCCGTTATTATGGTGGAACTGATGTGGTAGACGTGGTAGAATCTCTAGCCATTGAACGCGCAAAAGAAATTTTCGGTGCAAAATTTGCCAATGTCCAACCACACTCAGGAAGCCAAGCCAACTGTGCGTCTTACATGGCCTTAATTGAGCCAGGTGATACCGTTATGGGGATGGATTTGGCAGCAGGTGGACACTTGACCCACGGAGCTCCAGTTAGCTTCTCAGGTCAAACCTACAACTTTGTTTCTTATAGTGTGGATCCTGAAACGGAACTCTTGAATTTTGATGCTATCTTGAAACAAGCCCAAGAAGTAAAACCAAAATTGATCGTAGCAGGTGCTTCAGCCTATTCTCAAATTATCGACTTTTCAAAATTCCGTGAAATTGCGGACGCTGTTGGGGCTAAACTTATGGTAGATATGGCTCATATCGCTGGTTTGGTTGCTGCTGGTCTACATCCAAGCCCAGTGCCATACGCTCATATCACGACAACCACAACCCACAAAACCCTTCGTGGCCCTCGTGGTGGTTTGATTTTGACCAATGATGAAGACTTAGCTAAGAAAATCAATTCAGCTATTTTCCCTGGTATTCAGGGTGGTCCTTTGGAGCACGTTGTGGCGGCTAAAGCTGTTTCCTTCAAAGAAGTTTTGGATCCAGCTTTCAAGGAATATGCTGCCAATGTTATCAAGAACAGCAAGGCTATGGCAGATGTCTTCTTGCAAGACCCTGATTTCCGTATTATTTCTGGCGGGACTGAAAACCATCTCTTCCTAGTGGATGTGACTAAAGTTGTAGAAAACGGAAAAGTTGCTCAAAACTTGCTGGATGAAGTCAATATTACCCTAAATAAAAACTCAATTCCTTACGAAACCTTGTCACCATTCAAGACAAGTGGGATTCGTATCGGAGCAGCAGCCATTACTGCACGTGGATTTGGTGAAGAAGAAAGTCGCAAAGTGGCTGAGCTTATCATTAAAACTCTTAAGAATGCGGAAAATGAAGCTGTCTTAGAAGAAGTGAGAAGTGCAGTTAAAGAATTGACAGATGCCTTCCCATTATACGAGGACTAAAACTTTTATGGACATTTATATTAAGAAAGCCATTATCCATCAGTTTAGCCCGGATGATACCGAGCTGTTTCTAGCGGATAAGTTTCTCAATATCACTCCAAAAATCGAAGAATACCTGCGTAGAAAAATTGAACGTGTGTATTCAGATGAAGCCAAGACTGGGATTTTCGAAGAAGAAAATCCCTTCTTCAATCACATCACTGACGATTTGTTGGAGACATCAGTAACACTGGCTAATCTCTGGAAAGAGGAGTTCAGCATTTCAGAAAATCTTAAGACTAATGACTTGATTTTTGTGCAATTTTCTAAAGAAGGTGTAGAACATTTTGCTTTCTTGAGAATTGCCCTGCGTGAGACCCTGACCCACCTTGGTGGAGAAGTTGATAATCCAATCAAGCTGACTCAGAATAACCTGCCTGGATTTGGAACGGGTGCTGACGAAGCCTTGGTAGTCAATCTTCAGAGTCGCAAGTACCATCTGATTGAAAAACGAATCAAGTACAACGGGACTTTTTTGAACTATTTTTCAGAAAATCTCCTTGCAGTAGCCCCTAAGATTTCACCCAAGAAATCTATCAAAGAACTAGAAAAAACGGCCCAGAGAATTGCTGAGACTTTTAACACAGATGATTTTCAATTTCAATCCAAGGTCAAATCAGCTATTTTTAACAATCTGGAAGAAAGCAATGAATTGTCACCTGAAAAATTGGCCAACGACCTTTTTGACAATAATCTGACGGCTCGTTTGAGCTTTATTGATCAAGTCAAGGAAGCTGTACCAGAGCCTGTTCAATTTGATGAAATTGATGCCAGTCGCCAATTAAAGAAATTTGAAAATCAAAAACTCTCCTTGTCAAATGGAATTGAGCTCATCGTTCCCAATAACGTCTATCAAGATGCCGAGTCTGTTGAGTTTATCCAAAACGACAATGGAACTTACTCTATCTTAATCAAAAATATCGAGGATATCCAAAGTAAATAATGTTTAAACGAATTCGAAGAGTGCTTGTACTAGCAGTCTTCCTTTTTGCTGGCTACAAAGCTTACCGCGTTCATCAAGATGTCAAGCAAGTCATGACCTATCAACCCATGGTGCGAGAAATCTTGAGTGAAAAAGACACCCCAGCAAACGAAGAGCTTGTGCTCGCTATGATTTATACCGAAACAAAAGGAAAAGAAGGCGATGTTATGCAGTCTAGTGAGTCTGCAAGTGGTTCCACCAATACCATCAATGATAATGCCTCTAGCATTCGGCAAGGCGTTCAAACTCTGACAGATAATCTCTATCTGGCTCAGAAGAAGGGTGTTGATGTCTGGACAGCTGTTCAAGCCTATAATTTTGGACCTGCCTATATCGATTTTATCGCTCAGAATGGTAAGGAAAATACCCTGGCTTTGGCCAAACAGTACTCTCGTGAGACTGTTGCTCCCTTGCTTGGCAATACCACTGGAAAGACTTATAGTTATATTCACCCCATTTCCGTTTTTCACGGTGCAGAACTTTATGTAAATGGAGGAAACTATTATTATTCTAGACAAGTGCAACTCAACCTTTACATCATCAAATGTTTCACTCTCTTTTCGACATCTGGCTAGTCCAGGTGTTTTTGTTATAAGTTTTCTTTAAGATAGATATATTACTCTAGAAAGGTAAAGGAGGAAAATCCCTATGAGAAAGAAACTCTTTCTGACTAGTGCTGCGGTCTTGTGGGCAGTAACAGCTATGAATAGTGTCCATGCAGCAACTGATGTTCAAAAAGTCATCGATGAAACCTATGTTCAACCTGAATATGTCCTAGGTTCTTCATTGTCTGAAGACCAAAAAAATCAAACCCTTAAAAAACTAGGCTACAATGCCTCAACAGACACCAAAGAACTCAAGACCATGACACCTGATGTCTATTCTAAAATCATGAATGTGGCCAATGACTCTAGTTTACAGTTGTATTCATCAGCCAAGATTCAAAAGCTAGGTGACAAATCGCCACTTGAGGTCAAGATTGAAACACCAGAAAACATCACTAAGGTGACGCAGGATATGTACCGCAATGCAGCAGTAACCTTGGGTGTGGAACACGCCAAAATCACTGTAGCAGCACCCATTCCAGTTACAGGTGAGAGTGCCTTAGCCGGGATTTACTATTCGCTGGAAGCTAATGGAGCCAAGGTGCCACAAGCTAACAAAGATTTGGCTCAAGAAGAGCTAAAGGCTTTGTCCGATATCAATGCTGAAAACAAGGACAAAACAGGCTATGATGCTAATAAATTAAACGTTGCCTTAGCAGATATTAAGTCAGGACTCGCCAAAGCTAAAGAAAGTAAGGGAAATCTGACAGAAGAAGATGTCCGCAAGATTGTTGAAGATACCTTGAAAAATTACAAACTTGATCAGGTCATAACAGGAAACCAGATCAATATCATCATCAATTTTGCTTTAAATCTCTCAAAAAGTGATATCCTCAGCAATGCAGACTTCACTAAAACCCTAAATGACCTTAAACAAAGCATCGTATCACAAGCTGGCGACAGTTTTAAAAATATTAACCTTAACTTTGATGCGGATAAGGCGCTAGAGGACGGCGGTAATTTCCTAAGCTCCCTCTGGCAAGCCATTGTCAACTTCTTCAAGAGTTTTGGTTCTTAAGAAATTTCATGGTATAATAGATGGTAACCGTAACGTTGCCGTCTTTTTTGTCGGCCAATAGAAAGAGAAGAGAATGTTAAAGAAAAATGATATTGTAGAAGTTGAAATTGTTGATTTGACACATGAAGGCGCAGGAGTTGCCAAGGTAGATGGTTTGGTCTTTTTTGTCGAGAATGCTTTACCGAGTGAAAAAATCCTCATGCGTGTCCTCAAGGTTAATAAAAAGATTGGTTTTGGGAAAGTGGAAGAATACCTTATCCAGTCACCACACCGTAATCAAGATCTAGATTTGGATTACCTGCGTTCAGGAATAGCGGATTTAGGTCATCTTGCCTATCCAGAACAGCTCAAATTTAAAACCAAGCAAGTTAAGGACAGTCTCTACAAGATTGCTGGAATTACGGATGTAGAGGTTGCTGAGACGCTTGGTATGGAAAATCCAATCAAGTACCGCAACAAGGCACAGGTCCCTGTTCGTCGTGTTAATGGTGTCTTGGAAACTGGATTTTTCCGTAAGAATTCCCACGACCTCCTGCCTCTTGAAGATTTCTTTATCCAAGATCCTGTGATTGACGAGGTAGTAGTAGCCCTACGCGACTTGCTCCGCCGTTATGATTTGAAACCTTATGATGAAAAGGAACAATCAGGCTTGATTCGGAACCTTGTGGTGCGTCGTGGACACTATTCTGGTCAAATTATGGTTATTTTGGTAACAACTCGTCCCAAAGTTTTTCGTGTTGACCAATTGATTGAACAATTAACCAAGCAGTTCCCAGAGATTGTGTCGGTTATGCAAAATATCAATGATCAGAACACCAATGCAATTTTTGGTAAGGAATGGCGCACACTTTATGGACAAGACTTTATTACTGACCAGATGTTGGGAAATGACTACCAAATCGCTGGACCAGCATTTTACCAAGTCAATACTGAAATGGCAGAGAAACTTTATCAAACAGCCATTGACTTTGCTGAATTAAAAGAAGATGATGTGGTCATTGATGCCTATTCTGGTATTGGGACGATTGGGCTCTCTGTTGCGAAACACGTTAATGAAGTTTATGGTGTTGAAGTGATTCCAGAAGCGGTTGAGAATAGCAAAAAGAATGCTCAGCTGAACAATATTTCAAACGCCAACTATGTCTGTGATACAGCTGAAAATGCTATGAAGACTTGGCTTAAAGATGGAATTCAACCAAGTCTTATCCTAGTGGATCCACCAAGAAAAGGACTCACAGAAAGCTTTATCAAGGCAAGCACTCAAACAGGAGCAGACCGCATCGCCTATATCTCATGCAATGTCGCAACCATGGCGCGTGATATCAAACTCTACCAAGAGTTAGGATATGAAGTGAAGAAAGTCCAGCCGGTTGACCTATTTCCTCAGACGCATCATGTCGAATGTGTAAGCTTGTTGAAGAAACGTAGTTAATCCTCAAAAGGTTCCCCAAACCTTTTGAGTTCCGCAGACACATCACGTTGAGGCGGTATCACTGCTTGTACGAGCTGAGGCATCAGCGAAGTAGAAGTAGATGTTCCGCCCATGGGATAGCTGTCGTAGAGTAAGGAGTTTACGACGAAACGATACGGTAAGTCCGAACCGCCGAGTGTGTAAGTTTGTTAGTGAAACGTAGCTAAATCTCTCGCTTTTTCATTTCAAAGCGAAGGCTTCAAAGCTCCACTGGAGCTTTGAACTTCCCAAACCTTTTGAGTCCCAAAGATGCATTATAACGGGGCTGTAGCATTGATGTCAAAACTTTCACCTACTACATAAACAAATTCTATCCAACGTTTAAAAAAGGAACAGTAGCTGATAATATATATCGGTTTGCATCGTGACGACAAGCAGGTGGATTACGATTATTTGGAATTTATAAAATCTATGATGAGAGGTATCAAGTAATTTTTATTTTGCTAGAGCAAGCAACAAATCTTCTTCATAAGGACTATACTAAGCAGATATATCAGATAATAGATTTAGATAAATTTGAAGGAGTTATGATGAATCAACTTCTAGACCACATCAGCATTTAAGAGGATGGGAAAATTAGAGTACCCTTCACAGAGGGAACTGAGGTACAGTTACAGAAAAAGAAAGGCTGTAATAACAGCGGGAAATCATTTTCGTTACAGCCTATTTTGCGTTTTTGTGGTATACTGAAATTGTTGAATGACTTTGAAAGTAAACAAGAAAAATAACTATTAAGGCTTTTATATTTGATAGTTATATTTTCAAAAATATGATATAATCAAAGATATTGCAGATGGATAATAAAATATGACTAGAGAAAAAGAGTTTAAGACTATTGAAGAGCAGATTTTGATTCAACGTGACAGGAATTTGAAGATTACTGATGAGCCAGGGATGGTTAGTTTTATTCAGCAGAAAAATTATTTTAATTCTATAAATGGTTTTGAAACTATTTTTTTGGAGACCTCTAATCCTAAAAAATATATGAAAAGAGTCTCTTTCAAAGATTTTGAGAGAATATACACATTGGATAGAAATATAGCTAAGTACTTGTTTCAAGAAATCGAAAAAATTGAGGTTGAACTAAAGTCGAGAATTGCATACGAATTTTCAAAAGCACATTGCAATGGTGGTATTGCTTCTAACTTGAAGTATTTAGATATCAATTGTTATGTGCTACCGACAGCGCACAATCGAAACTCTTTTACAGAATATTTTTATACTCATGGGGATAATAAAAAAACGCATTCTTTTTTAGAGTGCATACTATTTCAGCTAAGATTAAAGATGTAACATTTACAGGTAATATTAGTACCTTTCATACTCGTAACCGAGATGTATATTACAACCTAGAAGGTGATTTTGATGGAATAGTTGATGATCTTAAAAAAAATCAATACCGAGGGAAATTTTCAGTAAAAGCTTCTAATACTCCTAGTAATATTTCTTCATTAAGTGGTTCTACGAATGTGACAATTCAAATTAATAACATAGAGGGAAGATTTTTTGAATTATCTTATTCTGACTTCTGTAAAATAAAATATCCATATATTTCTAGCTATAAAAATCCTCCGCTTTGGGTTATTATTGATACACTAATGTTAAATGACTTGCTGGTTTTATTTCAAGGATTAGACATTGCTATACAAAATAAAATTATGAGTGAGATGGGATTTGATTCCTCTATTAGTGGGAGTCGGGAGAAATTTATTAACGCTTGTGAAATACTACGTGAGTTGAGAAACCAATTGGCACACTTTGGTCTCATAACCAGATATAGGACGGGAAATAGTATTCTAATCAATAGACTTTTTATCTCTGATTTGTTACTTACTCCTAAAAGGAATAATAGAGTTTTAAAGTTTTATCAAGGTTTAAAAATTTTAAATTCTTTTAATAGATTCTCCCTTAAAAGGATTGATCGAGCTATTCAATCTTATTATTTAAAAAATATGTTACTATTGAAGTTTGATGTTAATAAAAATTTTTTTAACAGAATTGGCAAGTAAGTGTTGCAAAAAGTTGCTGGTTATGATAAAATAATCTACGTTATATTTTAGTGCCACGACGGCGTGAAATCCTTGAAAGAGGTTTTCAAAAGGTCATAAGGGGGAAGGTTAATAAACTTTCCTCCTTATTTTATATATCTAGGTAAGTTGAAAATAGTGTTGAAGATGTTTGATTCCTGAAGTACCTTGAATTGTATAGAGTTTACATGCAGTTCAGAATTTCTGATTTATTATCCAGAGGATAGAACCGCTTATTGAAGATATTTTAGAAAGTTAGTCATTACTAAAGTTAATATTTATTTCTACAGTATAATTCTAAAATCACTTTTTTTCTCTTTCGTCTATTAGTATAGAAGAAAGCTATCACTACACGTCGAGTGTGTAGCTTTGCTCGTAAAAGCCTAGAAAGCTTGGTATGAATCAATTTTATTGTAAGGCTTTTTGTGATATATGAGGAAGTATCAGACTTAGAGCAGCAGTTGAGTGTCTTGGTCCGATAGGTGGTGTTACTGAGTTTTTATTTCCAATTACCCATAGGGGATACATTCATTACCAATGAGCATGGCTTTATGGGAATGAATGTGTCCCCTCTTATATATGAAACTTAGGCAAGATTTAGTCTTGTGGAAATTTTCAGATGTTGTTGATGAATTTCTGGCTCTTTGTCAACTGTAGTGGGTTGAAGAAAAGCTAAGCTCGAGAAAGGACA
>CAUPXP010000028.1:0-15539 GCA_963515455.1 Streptococcus mitis
AAATAGGCTCCATAATATCTATAGGGATTTACCCACTACAAATATTATAGAGCCTGATAATCTTAAGTTTTATGTTTTTAATGATGACCTTCCGCGAGAGTGGTTCCAATTGATGGAAAAAAGACTAGAGACTTTGAATAGTGAGATTGTGAATGTTCAGATTGACAGTAGTATTCTGAAAGGTTATCGTCTCCCCTTTGAGGGACTTTCATATGCGGCCTTTTTTAGGTATTTTATTCCAAAGTATGTAAGTGAGTCTCGTGTACTATATTTGGATTCAGATATTGTTGTACGAAAACCGATAGATGAGTTGTGGGACTTAGATTTGACGGATATTCCTTTAGCTGCAGTTAGAGATGATTATTATAAGAATATTTTTAATTCTGGTTTTTTGTTAATTAACAACGATATGTGGAGAGCAGAAAACGTCACGCAAGACCTAATTGAGTTAACCAATCAATATCATCAAACAGCTTATGGGGATCAGGGAATTTTGAATCGTCTTTTTGAGAACCGTTGGAAAGAATTAGCGCCTATCTACAATTTCATGGTAGGGATGGATTTTATCGCTGACCTTTATGAAAAAGATGATTGGTATTCATACGCTGATTCACTGGAACCCTCTGCAAAAATTATTCATTTGACAGGAAAGAAACCTTGGCAACAAATTACGCTCAATCGTCTGAGAGAAGAATGGTGGTTTTACTATGGTTTAGAATGGTCGGATGTCTTGTTAAGAAAATTTTCACTAGAGTCAGGCTATAGAGGACTGGTGAAAAAGGTACGAGCTTGTACTGCGGTTGTGACTGCAACCTTAGAGATGCCTCATCTAGAATTTCTTGTGAAAAATTGTCCAGATGTAGAGTTTCATCTTTTGGCGCCTACAGCTTTTGCAGATTGTGTGCTAGCTCTTCAAACTTATACCAATGTAAGAGTTTATCCGAGTTGCTTACCTTACAATGTAGACAGAGTTCTTTCGCAATTGGATTTTTATTTGGATATCAATGCTGGTCGTGAAGTGTCTGATGTGATAAGTAAAGCTAAGTCAAAACAAATTCCTATTTTGACATGGAATACAACGAATCATGATACAGAATCGTACAGCCAAATCGTCTCTGAGGAGAATCCTCAAGAAATGCTTGAACTCATTGAAAAGCTATTAAATTAGCTGAAAATCTTTTTGATAGCTCCTATTGTGAATAAGCTACTGTCACTATTAAATACTTGTGTGTGTATTAATTGGATTTTTGGTGTATGACTTAATCCAAACTAAAAAATATATTTAAAAGTAAGCTCCACAAATATATGATGGGAATGAAAAAAGAAATGAGACAAAGAATGAAAGAAGAGAAAAAGGTGATTGTCTTAGGTGCAGATAATGTTTATATGAATAAAGTTGAGACAACAATAAAATCCCTTTGTGTTCATCATGATAATCTTAAGTTTTATGTTTTTAATGATGACCTTCCGCGAGAGTGGTTCCAATTGATGGAAAAAAGACTAGAGACTTTGAATAGTGAGATTGTGAATGTTCAGATTGACAGTAGTATTCTGAAAGGTTATCGTCTCCCCTTTGAGGGACTTTCATATGCGGCCTTTTTTAGGTATTTTATTCCAAAGTATGTAAGTGAGTCTCGTGTACTATATTTGGATTCAGATATTGTTGTACGAAAACCGATAGATGAGTTGTGGGACTTAGATTTGACGGATATTCCTTTAGCTGCAGTTAGAGATGATTATTATAAGAATATTTTTAATTCTGGTTTTTTGTTAATTAACAACGATATGTGGAGAGCAGAAAACGTCACGCAAGACCTAATTGAGTTAACCAATCAATATCATCAAACAGATTTTGGGGATCAAGGAATTTTGAATCGTCTTTTTGAAAATCGTTGGAAAGAACTAGAACCTATCTACAATTTCATGGTAGGGATGGATTCTATCGCTTATATTCAAAATATAAATGATTGGTACCCACACGCTGAGTTACTAGAAGCTTCTGTAAAAATGATTCATTATACAGGTGAGAAACCTTGGCAACAAATTACGCTCAACCGTCTGAGAGAAGAATGGTGGTTTTACTATGGTTTAGAGTGGTCGGATGTCTTATTAAGGAAATTTTCCCTAGAGTCAGGCTATAGAGGACTGGTGAAAAAGGTACGAGCTCGTACAGCGGTTGTGACTATAACATTAGAGATGCCCCATCTAGAATTTCTTGTGAAGAATTGTCCAGACGTAGAGTTTCATCTTTTGGCGCCTACCAATTTTGCGGGATCTATTATGGCTCTTCAGAGATACACCAACGTAAGACTATATCCAAATTGCACGCTTTACAATGTAGATAGTGTTCTTTCCCAATTGGACTTCTATTTGGATATCAATGCTGATCGTGAGATGTTTGATGTGATAAGTAAAGCTAAAGCAAGACAACTTCCTATTTTAGCGTGGGATACAACGAATCGTGATACAGAATCATACAGCCAAATCGTCTCTGAAGAGAATCCTCAAGAAATGCTTGAACTCATTGAAAAGCTGCTATCGAAGTGATTGCCTTCAAGCTTAAGAGTAGACAAAATCCATACGGTATTAGTCACTATGATAGATTGACCTAAAAATGTTACTTCTTATCGGGTGTAAAAAGTATAGAAAGGGAATTGATGAACCAATTACAGGAAAATCAACTGGCTAAAAAAGCTATTATTTTATGCTTTGATAGGCCGTATTGTGAACAAGCTATTGTAACCATTAAATCTTTATGCGCGCATCAACGTGGATTACGAATTTATGTGTTTAATAAGGGGGATATTCCACAAGAGTGGTTTTCTGCACTTCAAGGATGGTTGAAGCCCTTTGATTCGGAAATTGTCAATATTCGTTTACCAGAGGAAGAGTTAGCGATGAGGCACTTTAATCTTCAGAATAGCGCCCATATATCTGCTACGAAATTTTTGATTTATTATATCGCAGATTATGTTAAGGAGGATATAGCGCTTTACCTGGATTGTGATCTGATCGTAACAGGAAATGTGGTTCATCTTTTGGACTATGATTTAGATGGGTATTATATAGCGGCGGTTAATGATAGCGAGCTAGATCCTAGAACAAATAAGGATGTTAAATGGGAACTAAATTCGGGTGTGATGCTTGTTAATATCAAACGCTGGAAACAAGAAAATGTTCGCGATTGGTTGTTAAACTTATCTGAGGAACACTATAAAGAAGTAAGAAATGGTGAACAGTCTATTATGATTATGGCCTTTGGTCAAGAATGGTTACCGCTTGATGATACCTATAATTTTTTTGTAGGCTATGATGTTTATGATAAAAGTGAATATAGACTTTCTCGTACAAGGTTAGTGGATAATCAATTACCTTTAGTGCTACATTATATAGGTGGCGAAAAGCCGTGGGGAACGATGAGCCGTAACCGATTTACTAGTTTATGGTGGTTTTACTATGGCTTGGACTGGTCAACGATTTTAAATACTCATCTATTTAACCTAGCCTTGTCAGAATATAATCACTCAATACTTCGTCCGAGATTAGTAGTTTTTACTACTGTTGAGGAGTTAGAGCGTCTAGAAGAGCTTGTTCAAAGTTTGCCTGAGTGTGATTTTGATATTTTTGCCCCAACTATGATGAGTAATGTTTTACTAGCTTATGGTCAATATCCCAATGTTCACTTTTATCAAAGCGCTTTTAATCCGATAAAGTATGACAATGTATTAGAGACTGCGGTAGCAGTGCTAGATATTAGCCAAGGAATGGCTTGGCAAGACCCTATGGATACTGCATTGAGACTGAAGGTGCCAGTTCTTGCTTTCCCTCAGACCAATCATGTTGGAGAACAGGCACAAGTTTGTGAAACATCGCAACTAATGGCGAATCGAGTAAAACAGCTGATAGCAGATAAGAAGCATTTGAATATACTTTAGTCTATGGGCAATCAGAGTCTAGCTATGAAGCTTGACAAATTCAAAAAAGTCTTAGATTTATAGTATAAAAAATTGCTTTTAATGATAAAATATGAAAAAAGGACTGTTCTTTTAATCAGAATGTCCTTTTTGTTTACAGTAGATTTGAATGATATTGTCAAGTGTAGTAGATTGAAATAAAATACGAACAAACCGATTAGGAAAGTCACATCAATTTCTAGCAATGTTTAGAACTCTTAGAGTATTATTCCAGCTTCAATGTATTATGGTATTTTAGTCTGAAACTACATTCTCGTCAGCACTTGATGAAGGATTTTCTTTACATCTAACAAAATTTGGTGACTCTCTACATAAATTTATATAATATCAACTGCCTAATTGATTAACTTCTAAAGTCACCTTTGATTTTCGGTCATCCTTAGAGTGTGTCGTTTGATAGGATTCTATGAGGATTTTTATCATTTATTTCATTTCTTTTAATAATTCCAACTAGACATTTGAAACGGCTATCAGAGCAAGTTTTGCTGGAATTTCCATTTGCTCAGGTTTTGTTTTACAGGAGATAGAATGCTTGAATTGCAGGTAATCTTCTTGTGATTCTTAAGAGGAGTGTGAAGTGGATTGTGACCGGAAATTTGAGAATGAAATGAAGAAGAATAGAATTGTTTTAAATTTGCTACCAATTTCCTCTCTTTTTCCGAATAAATAGATAGAAGCATCAAATCTAGCAAATTAGATTTAAAAATGTGCTATAATGAAAGGAGAAGAAATATGACTGTACGTCATCCGGGCATCAGCCCGACCAACGATTTGGTTGCTAAGAAGATTTTTAGCAACCCAGAAATCACTTGTCAATTTATCCGCGATATGCTGGACTTGCCAGCAAAAAATGTGACCATTTTGGAGGGGAGTAATATTCATGTCTTGCCTTCCCTGCCGTACTCGGCCCAGGATTTCTATACCAGTATAGACGTCTTGGCAGAGTTGGATAATGGTACGCAAGTAATTATTGAAATTCAAGTTCATCATCAGAATTTTTTCATCAATCGTTTGTGGGCTTATCTATGCAGTCAGGTCAATCAAAACCTAGAAAAAATTCGCCAGCGAGAAGGTGATACCCACCAGAGTTACAAACATATCGCACCAGTTTACGCAATCGCTATTGTAGATAGTAATTACTTCTCAGATGAGCAAGCTTTTCATAGTTTTAGTATGCGCGAGGACACGACAGGTGAGGTTTTAACAATTACAAACAATGGACAGGAAAACCATCTGGTTAAGATGGCATTCTTGGAATTAAGAAAGTACAGAGAAACCAGCAAAGACGAGGTTCGCAAGCCGTGGTTGGAGTTTTTCGGGAATAAACCCTTTACCCAGCACCCCGAGCGAGCCATCAGCCAAGCAGACCAACTGCTGGACTACAAGAGCTGGTCCGAGGAGGACAGGAAAATGTTTAGTCAACTACGTATGCGCGAGGAACAAGCCTTGTTAGCACAGGACTATGCCTTGGAAACTGCTAGGGCTGAAGGTCTTGAACAAGGAATCGAAAAAGGTTTAGAGCAAGGTCTTGAGCGTGGTCGAGCTGAGGGGATTGAACAAGGACTGGAACGAGGACGAGCGGAGGGAGTTGAACAAGGGTTGGAACGTGGTCTTGAGCGTGGGAAAGTTGAAGGTGGTTTCGCGATGTTAGTAAATCTAGTCCGTCGAGGTCTTCTGACTTCTGAGGTAGCCAGCCAGCAATTAGGCATGTCAGTCGCGGAGTTTGAAGCGTTGCTGAAAGACCATCATAAATAAGACCTAAAAAATACAGAGAAACCAGCAAAGACGAGGTTCGCAAGCCGTGGTTGGAGTTTTTCGGTAATAAACCCTTTACCCAGGAACCCGAGCGAGCCATTAGCCAGGCAGACCAGCTGCTGGACTACAAGAGCTGGTCCGAGGAGGACAGGAAGATGTTTAGTCAATTACGTATGCGTGAAGAACAAGCCTTGTTAGCACAGGACTATGCCTTGGAAACAGCTAGAGCAGAAGGTATTGAACAAGGAATCGAAAAAGGTTTAGAGCAAGGACTTGAACGCGGTCGTGCTGAAGGTTTTGAACGTGGTCGTGCAGAGGGTCGTGAACAAGGACGAGCAGAAGGCGTTGAACAGGGACTTGAGCGCGGGAAAGTTGAAGGAAGGGAAGAAGGGAAACTTTTTGCCTTCCTAGATATGGTTCGTCAAGGTCTTCTGGCACCTGAGGTTGCCAGCCAGCAATTAGGCATGACCGTCGCGGAGTTTAAGGAATTTTTATAAATCAGTAGAACAATGACAGATTTTTCCGCATCAGATGGAATAATCTGTTTTTTTCTAGTGGATTGAATCTGAGATAGTACAATACATTTTCTGAAACATTGTTAGAAATTGCCTTAAATCTCCCATCTCCCAATCGATTTGTTTTAACTTGATGTGATTTTTTTATTGGAAGATATAGTTTATTGAAGCTAGAAGAGTACACCAAGGTTTCTAAAGTATTGTTTCTATAAGTATACTAACATAGCTGGAAAAAACGAAATTTCATACCAAACAAAAAGTAAATCACAAAACGTGTCTCCGATAGCTTTAAATAGTGATTTGAAACTGAAGTTAAAATTACATGTTAATCAATGGACTCGCCGTAAATTGCTGATGGTTTATATTGTTTTCTGATTGATGGAGAGTATCAAAGTAGTGTAGTGAACGATCTGTGGTTAGCGTCTTAGTTCCTTCTTAGATTTTTATTGAGTATAAAACAGAGTATTCAAAAGATAAAATATATAATCAATATATTAATAAACTAACATAAAAAATCAAATTAAACTTTTATAAAAATTTTTGGGAATTTGCTGTCAAATTTCTGTAACGAAAATTTAATATTTCTCAATTTAATAACATAAAAACGCTTAAAAACTCGATTTTGAAGCCAAAAATGGCTCTGAATAATAATTTAAAGTATCTTTTATAAAAAATAGCGCAAAAAGCAATAATATGCGTGTAAAATGCTTTTTTTTTTTTAGGTAAAAATGTTTTGTATAGTATTGAAAAACTTGAATTCAAAGTGTATAATATAGTTTGGTATTTTATTGCTAAATACACATAAATACAAAGGAAAAGGAAACTAAAAATATGTTTTTTAGACGCCAAAACGGTGAATATAGAGAGACGGATCGGGTGACCCGTTTCAAATTGATCAAGTCTGGTAAGCATTGGTTACGTGCTTCGACTTCTCAGTTTGGTCTCTTTAAAGTCTTGAGAGGTGGTGTAGACACTGCTCAGGTAACAACTGAAGTTATCGAAGAGGAAGCATCCACTACATTGACTGGACTGGATATCCTGAGAGGGATAGCAGCAGCTGGGACGGTGCTTGGGGGAGCGATGGCTACTCAAGGTCCTGTATATGCAAATGAGAATGTAACTGTTGAAAAAGAAGTAGGAGGAGAAAAACCTCTTGCCTTGAAAGATTCAGCAGTCCTAGGGACAGTAAAAGACAAGACAGAAGAAGGAGCAGCAACTGCTAGTCAGCCAGAGTCAGGGTCTACGACTCAGTCTCAAAGTCTATCAGAAAACGATAGTCAATCTCAAAGTCTATCAGAAAGCGCAAGTAAATCTCTCAGTGAGTCAGCTTCTCTCAGCGAGTCAGCTTCTCTTAGCGAGTCAGCTAGTCAATCAGCAGCAAGTTCAGAATCAAGCAAACCTGCAACTGCAGAGTCTGTGACAACTGCTTCTTCAGAGACGGTTGCAGATCGTGCAGCTTCTACTCGTAAGGAAGAACCAGCACCAACTACAGCTCTTACTGATGCTATCAATCGTAACTTAACTGCGATTGCGCACATCGGTCAAAGTTTGGCTGCACCGACTTCTGTAGCAAATAGCTTGACGACAGCGACAACAGATGCAGCAGTTGCAGCATCTGCAGATGCGACAGCAACGAAAAAGGCTGAAGAAGACCGCAAACGTCTTTCTAAGATTTCAGCCTCTATGGGTGAATACCTAGCTAAGTCTGTTGGTTTACCAAATACAGATGCAGCAGTTGCGAAGGTCAATGATGCCGTAACAGCTATCGAAGAAGCGCTGAAAAATCCAACTGCTGACCTTACAGCAGTTATCAAGCAAGCCAAGGCTGCAGAAGCTTCTATTGCCAATGCTGTCCTCCGCGCAAGCAATGGTAAACGCAGTGCTGTAAATGGCACGCAAATGGAACGAGGGGTAAGTTTCAGAGAGGCTCCAGGAGGTGCAGCTGAAAACGATCCTAACAATGCAAGATATGGTTACTCCACAGCTACAGTTGGATATGTAGTGACGAGAGATGATGCAACTGCCCACAACTCTGCGGCGCAAGGTATCTATAAAGAAGGAACCTTCCTTTATGCGACTCAGGGACGACAGGCAAATGATAGACCGCCAGGGAAAGCCAATGTTGCCACTCGTGTTCAAGTTGCAGATATTAAAAGCCAAGTCTATATGAAGGCTACTCGTTCAGGTCGAACAACGAACTGGGAAGTTACTTTCAATGACGGTGGAGAACCACACGATAACCCATACTTCTACTTTACTGTACCAAAAGGTCACACCATTACCCAGATGAACTTCTATCAAAAAGATAGACAAAGTGGTGGATGGAATCTTTTGGGTACTAGTAATGATGGAGATGGTGCCTTCCGTAACAACAGCAAGCAAGGCGATATGCGTTGGGCTGTCGGGAATGCCGACAACAACGGTGGCTCTTTCTATTATGACGATGCCAGTGGTGTTGGACCGAACGGTGTCGGAAAAGGAAGTTTGACATCTTTGGATGACTTTGCCCATAGAGATCCATCTGTATTTTATCAGACAGATAAAATTACTGACAAAGTGAAAAAAGCAGGTGACTTTGCTTTTCAAACAATTAACAGTGCAACCGCAAACATCTATGCCTTCCACCCTAGAGGTTCTGCCCGTCTAGAAGGATACCGTATCACTTATACAACAACAAGTGATCCAAATACCAAAGACTACTATATGGCTGGTTTCCGTTCTTTGGAAAACTCACGTCATAGAAACTACATGCAGATGAACGGTTCTCAGGAACGTTACTATTTGCAATTGAAGGACGGTGTGCCAAATACCTTCCTTAAATGGGGGCGATTGAACGACTTCACCAGACCTAGTGGTCTTAATGAGATAGCAGAGATTTATGACCGAGTAGATGGAAGAAAAACGGAACTTTCTAACGCAACAGTCACCTATGCTATGGATGGACGTAATGCATCTAGTGCGGATATCCAGTATACCGCGAATCTACGTTCTGGTCTTAAACTTTCAAAGGGAAGCTACAATCTAAAAGCGAATGTTAAAAATGCTGGGGTCTACGACCTTCCTTTCCGTATTGTAACCCAGTCAGATATCTATGAACCTGTCATTAATGAAGGACGTACTGCAGGTCAAATCGCCAAAGGGGCGCCTATCCCTTCTGCGGCATCCGTAATCCAAGGTTTTGCCAATGTATCGTCGACTGTTGATAGATTTGCGATGCCGGATGATATGGACGGGTATAAAATACAAGTAAACCAAAACGGTAGTGGGGCAGAAGTTCTACCAAATACGAGCCTTGTTGCTTCTGGACAAAGTAATAGTCTTGCGAACTTGCGCGTCGCTTCTGTAAACTGGGTAGGAAATGCTACAGAGTTTGGTACAGGTGACCATGAAGATATAGCTGTAAAAGCGACTTATAATGGGAAGACAGTCTACCTAACCTTGCCTGCAACAATGGATAAGAGCAAGTTGGGCTCAACCCTAACAGAAGCTGAAAAACAAGAAGTCTTGAACAGTCATGGTTTGACCGGTGCAACCATTACAAGTGGTAAAGTCGGATTGACAAAAGAAGTCCAAGTTGTCTATAAAGATAATGAAGGAAAAGACTCTATCGATACCAAAGAAGTCTTCTTTGAGAATGTAGCAAAAGAGATACCACCAGTAGCTCCTGTAATCACTACACCAGTTGATGGTAGTGTCACAATTACTCCACAGGCAAATACCGACCGCATGAAGGTTTCTTATGTTCCGTCAGATGCCAATGCTCCTACGAATATCAGCCTAAACAAAGTTGGAACTCAATGGCAAACGACAGATACGCTTCCATCAGGAGTAACGGTGAATGCAAGTACCGGTGTGGTTTCTATTACAGAACCAACAGTTAAAGACCTTAGCCCAGTTTCAGCAACAGGCTATAACTTCAACTCTGACGGAGCGACATCTAATGGAACAGCCCTAGCACCAGATACAGTTGCCCCAACTCTCAAAAATATCACTGCTAACACAGGCGCAACGATTGAAGGACACAAGATTATCGTTTACCGTGAAGAAGCCTTTGATGTTGATGTCAACTTGACAGATAACAGCGGTAAGCTGAATAAAGTCAAGGTAGATGATAGACAGACAACGACTTTTGATGGTACAAGTCCGTTTGCAGTGAGAAATGAAGCACGCATCACGGATACTTCAAAAGGAACAAATATTGCCTTTACAGATAAAAGCAATAACTTGGGACGTGCTGGAAATGCAACGGATGCCAATCCATACAAGGTAAATATTAAAGGTCAAGTTGGTAGAGGGCAAGAAATTGGTGCAGCTGCGAATGCTTCAGTAGGATGGACTCGTTATATTTCTGGATATGATGCTTCTGATCTAACCAATAACAATGCTGCTAATAACGATACAAACAATGCTTACGTCCGTATCGAGGTTCGTAAACAGTCGGATAAGTATGCTCCTACAGCTGCTACAAACGCTAGACTAGACTTGCCAGCAAATGGTCAACTATCAGGCTACCAACCAGCAGAAGCATACATTACCAATAAATCAGCCTTGCCAGTTAAGGGAACAACTCCTGGAGCTGCAATTAGCTACGCATGGAAGACTGGAGAAAATCCAACCGTTTCTGACGGACGCTTGACACGTACAGTTGTAGTAACCTATCCAGATGGTTCGATGGATGAGGTGCCAGTTAACTTTACTGTAACTGATAGAGTGGCACCTAAAGTGCAAGTCCAAGGTTATGACTTGCCAACCACAGAACCAACCGATCCCCTCTTTACTGTATACAGAGGTGCAAACTTCAATCCGATGTTGAAAGCATGGGATAACTCCGGTAAAGTAACGACTCTCCGTGTGGAAAATCTTCCTGGAGGAGTTACGGCAAGTAACTTTACGTCACAAACAGGTAAGACAGAGTCAAATAAATACGCAAATCGTCAATTTTCGGGTACTGTCGCTTCTGGTCAGACACTTGGTGTGCATACAGCGAAGATTCATGCATCTGATGGCAGCAATACAGCAACCTACTACATGAAATATCGTGTGGTTGATGTAGTCAAGAAAAACCTTCCTAATAACAACGAAGTTTTGACTAACGTTAATACGACACTTGGAGATGCCCACAATTATCTGGCAACTACGAATAATGGAACAGTCCAAGATGATACTTTCTTCCCATCAGGTATGAACTTTGAATGGAACGGCACTAATGCTAACGAAACGTTTAGCAATCCAGGTACATACACTCGTATCGCCAAGGCGGTTTTCCCTACAGAAACTAAGAACCAAAACAGTGAAACACGTACAACCTTCGCAGTTGACAAACAACAAACGGTTGTATTTAAGGTGAAACCAACAGCTCCAAACGGTGATGTAAACAGTCAAAATGGTAATATTACGGTTACACCAAAGGCAAGCGAGACAACCACTGATCGTGTTAGCGTAACCTATACACCTACAGGACAGACAGCGCCTAGAACGATCGAAGCACGGAAAAACAATGGAAGATGGACGATTCCAAATGCTCCTACAGGAGTGACAATCGATCAAAACACAGGTGTAATCACTCTTCCAGATAGCGTTGTTAAAGATGGTACAGATGTGATCTCTAGAGCAACTGCGGATGGTGTCACTAGTGATACTGATACAACTCGTGCAATCTCAGTTGATACTACGCCACCAGTTATCAAAACATTTAAAAATAATGAAACAACTGAAACTACAAGATTTACGGTAACAGCAGGAGAGCCGCTTTCTGATACAGATATCCAACTTAGTGTAACGGATGCAGGTGTAGGGGTCAAAGAAGGCTATCCAACAGTAACTAATCTTCCAAAAGGTCTTCGTTATGAAAATGGTAAAATCGTAGGAACACCAGCTGTAGATCAAAAAGGGAAAACACTGAATACTACGATTGCTGCACAGGATAAGAAAAATAATCCAGCAACCAAAAATATTTCCATCACTGTTCAAAGTCAGGCGGATAAGTATAGACCAGCGGCCAAAAACCAAACGGCAGATGGTGTTGGTAAATTCTATGCTGTTCAAGGCGAGACAGACTTGTCCCAACAAGACCCAAGAGCCTTCCTTTCAGGTGATATCCCATCTAGTGCAACTGTAGCATGGAAAAATCTTGCAGACCAGACAGTAACTGACCCTACAACCAATAAAGTTGTACCGAAAGTATCTGAAGATGCAACAAACAAAACAGCTACTCTAGTCGTGACCTATGCAGACGGTTCGGTAGACGAAGTCAACTACAAGTACGATGTCTACAAAAAACTAGAAACTTACACAGAACATGGTTTGACAGGTACCTTCTACTCAGTATTTGGTAAGACCAATAAATTGGGTGGACGAACAGCTCAATATGTTAAAACGGATGATCTTCCAAGTGGAACGAAATGGTCTTATACTTATCGAAACAACAATGAAGGTGATCCAATCACTACAGGCTTCAATAGTCGTAACTTTGGTGACCTCTGGTTGCACGAAACTAAAAATGGAGTTCAGGCCCGTCCTAGCAGCACGACTTACACAGTAACTGCTCAATACCCTAATGGACGTTTTGGAACAGCAACGGCTTCAAATCCTGCCTTGACATCTTCAGCTTCTTTCACCTTTAATGATTATAAATACGAGGCAAAACAGGTCTATGAAACAACTGCTGGTGACGTTGATTCCCTAAGATATATCATCGATGACGCTAAACAAGCTGTTCAGCCAACTACACAATCTCCAACAGCACCTGAAGCAACAACCTTTACTTGGAGAGGTGGAAAAGATCAGCTAGTAACAGAGATTGCTACTCCAGGTATCTATGCTCACAATGTAGATGTAGCCCTACCAGCTGATTCAAGTCCAGACAGAAGACACGAAGACGATCCTCGGGTTCTCATCAAGGTCAAACCACAAGCACCGACTATCAAGGCTGATACAGTAACAGAAAAAGGTGGCTTGCCAGACCAAGCAATCACGGTAGAAAATGCCCTTCCTGGCGCAACAGTTAACATGACTGTCGCTGGAGTAGCGCTTGCTCCGAAAACAGCTGGTCAAGATGGAACAGTAACCTTTACCAAGGAAGAGTTGGCAGCGGTATATTCAGCAAATAATGGTGTGCTTCCATCAGGAACCAACAATGTAACAGTCACTCAGTCAGTTACCAAAACAAATCCAACCAATAACCAGCCAGAGGCCTTGACATCAGCAACTGCAACTGCAAGTATCACTGGTGAAAGGGTAGCACCTCTCGTTAAGAGCAACACGGTTAAGGTATGGGATAAAGCAACCAATACATGGAAAGAACTGACACCAGTAACTGAAAACGGTTGGCCTATTTATACCTTCTATGCAGGTGATAAACTTCAATTTGAAACGAAATTTACGGATAATAGTGGTAAGGTTGTATCATCTGGAGTTCGTATAGGAGACAACACAGGTAATGTAACTACGAATATTCTGGCTAGTCAATGGGGTACGACAACAAATACCATGATTTCTGGTGCTACTACTGCAACAGAAGATAATCCAGCAACCGTAACAAATGTAACAAATGAAGGATCAGTTAAACCAGATCTCGCTTATCGAGATTGGAGTGTCACTCGTTCGATTACAGCGACCGATGCTCAGAACAACACTTCAGAGTTAGGTTCTACATTCCGTCTGAAACAAGGAAAACTGAGCGACAAGAACGCTAGCCTCAACCCAAGTCGTCTGCTTAAAGTTGCGAATACAGATAGCCTTACTGAACAAGACCAAACCGATATTAAGGCAGCAGTTCGCGCAGCGCATGATACAAGGGATGCTAGAGAAGCTGAGCGTATTCAAGACATTACCATCCAAAATGGTGTTGTAAGGGTTACCTACAAGGATACGACAACACGTGATATCCCTGTTACGGACCTAGCTGTTTCATTGAAGACACCTGTTATCCAAAATATGACTGAAAAAGGTGGTTTGCCAGACCAGTCAATTACGATTACAGATGTTAAACCAGGTGCAACTGTAACCTTGAACGTTACCGAAGGAAATGCGACACGTTCATACACCAAGGAAGTTCCTCAAGGCGCAACAGAAGTTACATTTGATAAGACAGACTTGGTTAACGAATATGACGCTAATGGTTTGTTGACTAAGAATGCGACATTGACTGCTACCCAATCAGTTCCAGCAGGCGCAAACACAACTGACACCTTTACTTCAGAAGTTGGAAATGGTTCAATTACCAAAGAAAACCAAGTTCCAGAAGTTACATACGGTCTTGAAATTAAGGATGCAACTGGTCAATGGGTTCCGGCGCCTAAGAAGACAATCATCCAAGGGCAACCAGATGGTTATGAAATCTTTGCTGGAGATGAATACCGATTTGTCGCTACTGCCAAAGATAACAGTGGTAAAATCAAAAAATTCCTAGTTACAGATAATAGACAAAAACAAACAAACTTCTTGGATACTACCCACGCCTCAGACGGGATGCTAGAGGGTGCAAACGTTCAGAAACCTACCTTCGAAGGTCCAGTAAAGGATGCTACAGAAACAAATCCTGCTACTGTAGAAGCAACGGGTAGATTAAATCCAGAAGAAACTTGGGTGCAAGGTAGTGGTTTAAGAACAACAACTCCTGAGTATCCAACAAACCGTTGGACACGCAGAATTGTTACAAGAGACGTGAATGATAACGAAGCACAAACAGAACTCTTTATCGTTGTTCAAGGGAAATTGAAAGAGAAATTCCCAGCTGTTACACCTTTGACAGTACCAGTAACCAATGCAACTGCCTTGACTGAAGAAGACAAGAAAGCTGTCATTGCTGCGGTGAAAGCTTCAAACCCTGAAGTTGCAAATCGTATTAAATCAGGAGATGCTGGCTATAGCATATCTCCAGACGGTACTGTAACCATTACTTATAAAGATGGTACGCAGAATACGGTGAAACCACCTGTATCAGACGTGATCTACAAGTCAATGTCTGCAAGTGCTTCAACAGTTCTTTCAGAAAAAGCCTCAGAAGTGGCCTCAGAGAAAGCTTCAACCAGCAACTCAGTAAGCGAGTCAGCTTCTAAGGTAGCTTCAGAAAAAGCCTCAGAAGTGGCATCAACAAGTAACTCAGTAAGCGAGTCAGCATCTAAGGTAGCCTCAGAAAAAGCTTCAGAAGTAGCCTCAACCAGCAACTCAGTAAGCGAGTCAGCATCTAAGGTAGCTTCAGAAAAAGCCTCAGAAGTGGCTTCAACAAGTAACTCAGTAAGCGAGTCAGCATCTAAGGTAGCTTCAGAAAAAGCCTCAGAAGTAGCTTCAACAA
>CAUPXP010000029.1:0-15521 GCA_963515455.1 Streptococcus mitis
TCTTTTTCCTGTCCAAAATGAGCAAATAAACGAGAAAAGCGCGTGTTAACCAGCTCTTGTTTACTAATTTTCTTTTGCTCTAAGTCCTTCCAGAGAGCCTTGTTCATAGGAACATAATAGTCTTTATAAGCCTGAATATCTGTAACCCCTTCTTCTTTTAGGAGTTGCGTCAAAGCCACATCCTCAGCAGCATTAAAATCAAGAAGAGTATGGTCGAGGTCGAAGAGTAGAAATTTGTAGGACAATTTGATTTTTCCTTTCTAGGATAAACAACTTTCACTTCATTCGGTTGTTTAATGTAAAAATTTAAAAGTGGTATAGTATCACAAAGAATAATCGTTCCAATTGATTAACTAACCCATGCTATTCTAGTGAATTATAGAAAAATCTTCTATAAATTCGAGCATTAGTTAAAATACAAACAAATATAATTCCCAAAATAGATAACACTATTTTCACAAAATTTATTTCAGATCCTATTACATAGATATGAAAAAGAGGGGCTAGTCCTACACATAGAGACAATAGATAATTACTAAATCTTATCTCACCAAATCCTGCAATAAAATGTTTCATTTTAAATATTCTCCTTTGAAGCCCCTAATGTTTAAAAATAATGACTGCTTAAAATTAAACAGCTCTAAAATCTAAATATTTGTCAGAGATAAGCTATACTAAGATTATTTTTTAAGCACAACCTTCTTGCTCTTATGGTTTAATTATATTATAAGACTATAAAATTTTCAATTTAATTGATATTTACCATTTAATCATATTCGATGAGTTGTATTTTACAGCTTAATATTATTTAGCCTTCTTTTTAAGTCACTTTTTAATTCTCAAATTCCCTTTGTTTATACAACCATAATATTATTGAAAAAGAACTTGAGATTAAAGATTTTCATCCTCTTTTTATTCTGGTAGCACTACACACTCAACTCAACCAATTTATAAAATTCACCTTTCCTATCCATCAAGTTATCAAAAGAACCATCTTCAACAATAACTCCATTTTTCATAAAAAGAATTCTATTGTATTTTTTCAACATGCTCTTATTTAACTTATGCGTAACAACAAGAACCGTCAAATCTTGAATTTCTAAAATTGAATTTTCAATTTCAGTAGTAACTTTATTATCTAAAGACGAGGTAGCCTCATCTAATAATAAGATTGGTGTTTTTCGAATTAAAGCACGCGCAATACTAAGTCTCTGTCTTTCTCCCCCAGATAGATTTGATCCATTCTCGCCACATGAAGTTTGTAGACCTAATTCATTTTCTAAAATATAACTTTCTAAGCCAGACTGCTGTACAGCTTTTTTTATATCATCTTCAGTAAAGGATTGACTAAGGGTAATATTTGCTTTTAAAGTATCATCAAAGATATAAACATCTTGCTGAACAATAGTCATTAAGTTATAAAGGCTCTCTGCTGAAATAGCTTGCAAATCTTGATTATCAATTGAGATATACCCACTTGTTACATCATAGAAACGCAGTAATAGATTGAGTAAAGTCGATTTTCCACTGCCTGACATACCTACTATTGCAATTTTTTCCCCCTTTTTGATCTGCAAAGATAAATTATTAAAAATCTTTTCCTCAGCATTAGGGTAGGAAAAATCTACATTTGAAAAAGAAATGACATCATCAAAATATTCTTTCGTTTTACCAGTTTGAAGTTCGATTACATCTTTTACCTCAAATGAATTCAGTGTAGCCTGACCTTCACGGAATTTACTCATTCCCATACCAATTTCATTTAGTGGCATTACTACAAAATTGACTAGTTGAACAATAGCTGTAACACTCCCAATTGTGGTATGCCCACCGAAGACCAGATACATTCCTCCACCAAAGGCTACTAAAAAAACAATCATCCCTGAAAGTTGAGAAATAACATTAGATAAAACATCAAATTTCCCTTTGATGAAATATATCTCATCCAATTTCTCGCTTTCGTTTTTGTAATCTTGACCGATGGCCTCTTTCACATTAAAACTCTTTATAACTAGAAACCCTGCTAAAATATCTTTAACCTTAGCTAAATATTTCTGATCGGCTATCATATAACTATTTTGTAGAGAGGCTGATTTTTGTCCAATAAAACCTGAAATCATCATAGGAATAATGCTAGCAATGATAACTAATAAGGTCAAAAACCAATTACCTATAAACATGGCTACTAGTGAGAAAATCATTAAGGAAATATTTTTTGAAATATTAAAATACTGGTGCAAATAATCCTGCTCAATTTTCTTCATGTTCTCAGTTAATATTGAAATAAATTTCCCTGATTTTTCCTTAGAAAATTCTCTATAATCCCTATCTAAAATAGATTTAAACACCCTATTTTTGTATCTTGACATAATCTGCCTAACAAGTTTATTTCTTAATCGAAGGGATATAAAATTAAGACTGGCATAGATAAATATTACGATAGCGCCTATTAGTATCGCTTGGGTTAGAGCTTCCCTATTTTGGGACATTCCACTATCAATTATAATTTTAATAGAATAAGCAAAAGCAATATTAGTTAAAGGAACTAGTATATTAAAAATCATGAAAGTATAAAAAGATTTCTTATGATACTTTGTCAATTGTTTCATTCCTAATCTACCTCATAATTCTTATATTTCATTTAGAAAATGTGACATAAAATATTCTTCTAAGTCAATATTCTCTCTCCTAATCTCTTTCATAGAGACCTGTTCTAGCATTTCTCCATTTTTGATAACACCAATCTTATCTGCTATCTGTGAAATTTCCGATAAAATATGACTTGAGATGAATATTGTAACACCACATTCCTTAGAAAGAGACAACAAAAGATTCCGAATTTCTTGAATTCCTATTGGATCTAAACCATTGATTGGTTCATCTAAAATTAACAATTTAGGTTTTGTTAGAAAGGCACGAGCTAAACCAAGCCTTTGCCTCATTCCTAACGAAAAATCTTTTACTTTTTTAGTCGTATTTTTTAATCCGACCATCCTTAAGGCTCTTATTATATCTGATTCGGTAATATTTTTCCTCATATATTGCGAGTGAATTTCTAAAATTTCTTTTGCAGTGCAATTATCATAAAAAATTGGTGTTTCAATAACACTTCCAACCTGACTTAGAATCTCCTCTCTGTGATCTTGTAAATTTTTTCCAAAGATTTCAATACTACCAGATGTAACAGTTGATAAGGATAACATGCATTTCATTAAAGTTGTTTTCCCTGCGCCATTTGGTCCTAAAAATCCATAGATTTCTCCTTCAGAAATCTGAAGGTTGATACCACTTAAAATTTCTTCTTTATCAATTGTTTTAAAAACTTCTTTTATTTCAACAATATTTCTCATTTCTATCTCTCTTTCTATATCTAGCTTTAAATGCAAGAATTTTTCTTCAGGAGCATAAATACTAACTTATACAGTCTCTTCGTTTAAATAAATCATCACAAAATTAGCACTTTCCTTCCATTAAATTTAGCTATACTACTTGATATTAATATCTTTTCTTGAAATAGTATAAATTGAAAATGAAACAATCATTAAACTTATGAAACTAGCAAACATTAAGAAGAATAAGTTATCAACAAAATTATTAGTTAAACTGCCTGGACTTACATTCGAAAGTAACGCTGCTAAACCAAGTCCTGAAAGCATTGTTATAGCTATTGAATGCCTAATCATACCTAAAACAAAAGGTAGTATTCCGATTAATACTGTTCCAACCGTAATTCCAGCTAAGTTAATCATTTGATTAGCTATTGGGATATAATTTGATTCGGTTAAAACTGCTACTAATTTAATTAATAATTGAATAACTAAATGTGCAGTAAAATGAGCAATAAATGATATCAGAATTACTGTAAGCACTTTTCCCCATAGTAACTTTATTTTAGAAACAGGGTAGGAAAACAGCTGAAAAATTGTTCTTCGTTTAAATTCATCAATAATAATCGTAGACAATAAATAAGATTCGAAAATTAAAAATGCTGCTTTGGTAAATAAAGATCCAAACAATGATGTTGCAATTGCCCAACTTCCCCATTTATCAGTAATTTTAATATTATTGGCACTCTGTCCAACAAAATCTCCCAGTTTATTATCAGTACCTAACCCCATGATTATAATTCCTGTAATACCTAATATTATCAATATAGTACCCAACCAAGCAAAAAATAATTTTGATTTTGAAACTTTATTTAATTCAATTTTAATAAGCGACAACATAGATTTTTCCTCCAAAAAATTTTGTTAATATTAATTACACTATTCAAAAAGCACCTTACATACTTATGGTATGTGAAAATTTTAAAAAATAAACATACTAAAGGTATGTATAATGGAATTTTTAATACCATATCTAGAGTATGGTATTTTTTAAAATATCAATACTTAAAATTTATTTGACACCTTTTAAGTGATCAAATAATTGGAAAATTACTTCCATCATTTCATCAGTAATCAACTGCACTCCCAAACCTTCAAAAGTCAGTTTAATAAAATTCATTTTTCGTTTTAATTCTTCTACTGAAAAAACAGAAATTTGGAATCCAATCCAAACATCTAGCGTCAAAACGATTAAATCTGCTAGTTCTTCCGGATATTCTGTTTTTATTGATTCATCTTTAACACCTTCATAAACTCTTTTCCTAATTTCTGGTAAAAAATCAGAAAATAAACTTAAATACTGCTCTCCTAATAAACGTGGACTTCTTAGCATAATTGAGACTGAGTATACTAATCTTTGTTGTTCTAAATTAGAGAACGCATCCATCAAAGAATTTTGTATTTTTTCTAATGCAGTATCTCCTCTCCAATTGTAATTTAAAATTTCTTGATTATTTTCGCTAATGATTGATTGCAATATTTCATCTTTAGACTCAAAATGATGATAAATAACACCTTTCGTCAACCCACCTAACCCATCGATTATATCTTGTATTGAGGTATTATCAAATCCTTTTTCTAAAAATAAGTCTTTCGAAACTTCTAATATTTTTTTTCTAGTATCATATGAGTTTCTATTCCTTACCATCATATCTCCTTTCTATCATACTGTCGGTATGTAATTCTATTGTAATCTAAGAAATTAATATTGTCAAGATTCTTTTTATCCCCTCTAATTTTCAAAATTCATTGGTAAAACACTATCCTATACAATTGACAGCTCAAATCTTTCAGAATAGAACAATCCTAACTATCGAACACCCTAACTTCATAAATATATATGTAATTCTAGACTTAGAATTCCTATAAACTAAATGTTTTGGGACTCTTCTAAGCCATTGATTGTCTTAAATTTTAATTTTTGAAGGATTCTAAAGCTAGAATAGTCTCATCACAATCAGTTTTGAATGATTCACAATTTAGAAACACTATAGCTTTACTCCTGTTAAAATAAAAAGGAACTGCCCAAGCAATCCCTTTCTGATTTTGAAATTATTTACTTAAAATTTTATAGTTGAGATAATCAATAGTCCACCTATAAAAAGAGTTATAGTAAAATTCCTTATTTATTGATTTCAAGCTCCGACAACTGTGTTTGAATAACTGACAGTTCTGCACCAGCCTGAAGAAGAGCTGCTGCAGTATAGGCACCTTCTACAATTGGAACCCTATTGATCATAATACTTTTATCACTGAAATCAGCCACCATTTCTAAGTTCATTTTAGCAGAACCTAGGTCAAAAAATGCTAATAAAGTATCTGCTGGATTTTCAGAAACAACTCTATCTACTTGATCAAAACTTGTTCCAATTCCTCCATCTTCGTTTCCTCCTACATAAGTAATCGGAACATCTTTAGCTACTTCACTAATCAGTTCAACGACACCTTGTGCAATGTGTTTGGAATGTGAAACGATAATAAGACCAATACTTCCCATTAAACCACCCCAGTTTCTAAAAGAGCAGTAAAGAGTAATCCTGATGAGAATGATCCAGGATCAATATGTCCAAGAGAACGTTCTCCTACATAAGATGCCCTTCCTTTAGTTGCAAGTAAATCTTTGGTAGCATTCACTAGCTTATCAATAACCTCTTGAGTCAACTGGCCAGCAGACAAGGCAGCAATAACAGGAGTCCAAACATCAACCATTGTCTTTTCTCCAACTTCTGCTTTACCACGTTTGACAATCATATCCAAACCGCTTTGTAAGATTTCCTCTATTTTCGAATTAGAATCAGCCTTGGACATTCCCATAAAAGCAGAGCCATACAAGGGACCAGAAGCACCGCCTACCTTACTCAGTAGTTGCATTGAGACAAGTTTAAAAACATCACTGCTGGTCTCAAATTGCTTTCCTTCTAAGTTTTCCATAACTGCAGCCATTCCACGCGCCATATTTCCACCGTGGTCTCCATCTCCTATAGGGGTGTCTAGCTCACTAAGATAATCTTTCTGTTCTTGAATCTTTTCATTAAAAATCTTCATCCATTCAAGAGCTTGTTCAGCATTCATGCGACATTTCCTCCTTGAGTTTTACCAAGCTGGGGTAGTAACAGGTGCATTTAGAGCATCCAACCACTCATCATCTGCCAATCGAATCAATGTTAATGACAAGCCAGCCATATCGATTGATGTCATATAGTTTCCAATTTTCTTAAATGCCAACTCAACACCTTTTTCATGGAGTAATTTAGCCACATCATTTGCAAATACGTATTGTTCCATAAGAGGAGTGCTTCCTAAACCATTGATGAGAAGGCCATAGCGTTCTCCAGCTTTAAGTTGGAAACCTTCAGATAATTTTTCAACCAATTCTGAAGCCAATTGTGCTGAAGGTTGCATTTTCTCTTTCTTATATCCTGGTTCACCGTGGATACCAACTCCATATTCAAATTCATCATCTTCTAGAATAAATCCTGGTTTCCCAACCTCAGGAACGGTTGCTCCAGACAAGGCCAACCCAATTGTTTTAATTTCTAAGACAAGTTTGTCGGCCAAGTCCTTCATTTCAGATAATGATTTACCAGAACGAGCTGCATCACCCAAAATTTTATGGACTAAAATAGTACCTGCAACACCTCGACGCCCTTGGGTATAGAGACTATTTTCAACAGCAATATCATCATCAACCACAACGCTTGCTACATCAATACCTTCCATTTCAGCAAGTTCTTGTGCAATTTCAAAGTTCATGATGTCCCCAGAATAGTTCTTGATGACCATGAAAACTCCAGCACCTTCATCAGCCGCCTTGATGGCTTCTAAAATTTGGTCCGGAGTAGGTGAAGTGAAGACTGCTCCACAAATGGCAGCAGACAACATTCCATCTCCTACAAATCCAGCATGACTTGGTTCATGTCCTGAACCTCCACCTGAAATGAGTCCAACTTTTCCTGTCTTTTCTGCCTTTCTAACGATGACATCAAAACCATCTAAACGTTGAACCAAGTCATCATGCATGAATGACAATCCCTGCAACATTTCATCAACAACTTGTGTCGGTTCATTTATAATTTTTTTCATGAGAAACTCCTTTCGGCATGTATCTTTGTTTTCGCTTTCATTATATATTTTTTATTGCTAGATGATAAGGGACAGATTCTATTATTTGTCCCCTTTTAAACCCGTTTAAAACATTTTTTTGGTAAAATGAAGTAAGTAAAAGAAAGGCTTCCTATGGCATCATCACTTATTACAAAAAAACGGATTGCCAAGGCATTTAGAGACCTATTAGCTACTAGAGAATTTGACAAAATCTCCATTGTAGATATCATGGAATCAGCTGGCATTCGTAGACAGACCTTTTATAATCACTTTCTTGACAAATATGAACTGCTAGACTGGATATTTGAAAATGACTTAACCGAGTATATCACCAATAACTTGGACTTCATTTCAGGCCAAAAACTATTACAAGAATTATTTTTTTATTTCGAACAAGAGCGTGACTTTTATATTCAACTTTTTGATATTCAAGGGCAAAATAACTTCTATGACCAATTTATCAGCTACTGTCGCTTGCTTGTATCAAAAATTTTAAGAGAATACGGTCAGATTGATATCGATTCATCTGCTTATACTTGTTTTTTGTTAGACTATCATTCACATGCTCTAGCAGAAATCGTGAAGGCTTACGTCAATAAAAAAAGTCCAGTTCCACAACCAGACTTTCTAATCATGACAATTATTGGAAAGAGACCACAATGACATTTATTTCAAATCATAAACAGAAAATTATTTCAAGTTACATTTCGGCAACTGTCAGCAGTCATCTCGAATTAGAAAAACACCCTACCTTACCATTAGTCTATCAAAAAAATCGTAATCCCCATCAGGTTACAATATTGTCGGGTGGAGGTTCCGGTCACGAACCTGCGCATATTGGATATGTGGGAGAAGGAATGCTTACTGCTGCTATCTATGGCCAATTATTTACTCCTCCTACAAGAACTGAAATCTTAGAGTCCATTCGTTTTTTAAACAATGGTCACGGTGTCTTCATCATTGTAAAAAATTTCGAAGCAGACATCAAAGAATTTAGCTGGGCCATTAATACTGCTAGACAAGAAGGAATTAAGGTCGGCTATAGTCTAGCACACGACGATATTTCTATTGAACCTCACAATAGATTTCAAATTAGAGGAAGAGGGCTTGCAGGGACAATTTTACTTCATAAAGTTCTAGGATATGCAGCTCAAAATGGTGCCGACATAGAGCAACTAACTGATTTAGGTCATGAACTTGCTCCCGAAATCGCAACAATTGGCTTTGCAACGAAAGCTGCTAGTCTCCCCCAAGCCACCTTTCCACTATTTAACTTGGAAGAAGGAAATATTTCTTATGGTATTGGGATACATGGCGAAGAAGGATATCGTATCGTCCCATTCCAATCGTCAGAAATCCTTGCAAATGAAATTATAAGTAAATTAAGATTGCACTATCATTGGAAAAAGGGTGATCAATTTATATTGCTTGTAAATAATCTAGGCACTACCAGCAACTTAGAAATGGGCATATTTATCAATGATATCCTTCAACTCTTAGAAATTGAAGGAGTCACTATTACCTTTATAAAATCAGGAACATTTATGACCAGTCTGGATATGGCAGGTATATCCGTAACTCTTTGTCCCGTAAAAAATAAACAGTGGTTAGAAGCGCTCAATGCTCCAACGACAGCTTTTGCATGGTAATTTGCTTGTATAATCCAAAAGAGCTACATCACTTGATGGCCCTTTGCTTTTATCTTACGTTTAAAAGAACTCATTCTTGCCATTTCAAATAGGCCATCTATCCCTTACAATTCTTCCGGTGAGCTTTGAGTTTTTTCAGAGCCCAATCATAATGACTGGAGGTGCTACTGATAAAATAGGAACCTAGACTTGTCCCTCCTGTCCACTTATAGATACATTTGGTAAATAGGTCGTCATTGCTAAAAACTTCCATCAACTCTAAAACCTCTCTATGTGATTGTTCTAGGAGTCTAGTCGCTTCTTCTAAGGAGGTTTTCTGGTGCTTCTTCCAAAAAGCGACATTCATTTCTCCATAAGTTTTCCAATTATAAGGTTCAGGGAGAAAAAGTTTTTCGTGACCTTCTTGATTAGAATGTATCCAAGTCAAAAGTAACTGCTGCCATTCATAAAGATGGATTAAGACATCCCGTAGATTTTTATCCCTTTTCCAGTGAGCTTCTTTTTTCTTTGGGTCTCTTGAAAAATCAAATGAAGTCTGTAGCTCATCTTCACTTAGTTGGGAGATGAAACGATTGAGCTTTTCATAGTTTTCCTTAGAGGCCAGCATTAGATCCTCTTTTGTTTTCGGTCTAGGCACAGGAGTACTCCCTTCATATTACTAGTTATTATGAGAATTTTTTCTCCTTTAAATCTCTATAACTTATCCTTTAATTTCTCCACAAAGAGATAGGCTGCTGGACAGGTCAAGGTATTCTTAATCGTCAAATGGTTGATTTGATGGATTTTTTTGCGATCAGTATGAGGGAATTCACGACAGGCCTTTGGACGAACGTCATAGATGGAACAGAGATTATCTCCTCCTAAAAATGGGCAAGGCATGGATTTAAAAACCTTATCCCCATCTTCATCTACCTGCAGAAACTCCGCTTCAAAAGCTGGTAATTTCATCTTAAAATACTTGGCAATACGAGTAATATCCGCTTCTTTAAAGTCAGGTCCCAATGTCTTGCAACAGTTAGCACAGGCGGTACAATCAATCTCCGCAAAGACTTCTTGGTGAATCTGCTGGGCTATCTTGTCTAGGTTTTTAGGAGGTTTTTTCTTTAAATTGGCTAAAACTTTTCGATGCTCCTTCTGCTTTTGCAAGGCTAGCTGGTGGTAATACTCAATATCAATTTCTTTAGACATGGTTTCTCTCTTATTCTATTTGTTTCCCCCTATTATATCATGCCTCTGACTCATTGAAAAGTGGACTTTATAAGACCATACTTTTCCAAAATTCGTCAAAAAAACCTTGCAACTAGGTTACAAGGTTAATGACATTAATCGAAGTTAACGTATTCTTTTTGAAGTTCAAGAACTTCTTCCATTGTTGAACACTCTGTAAGGGCACGGTTAGCGTACTCTTCCATCTTAGCAGTATCCAATTTCTTCATCAAGCTACGTGTACGAAGGACAGATGTTGCTGACATAGAGAACTCATCCAAGCCCATTCCGACAAGAAGTGGAACAGCTTTTTGGTCACCAGCCATCTCACCACACATACCAGCCCATTTACCTTCAGCGTGAGCTGCCTTGATAACGTTGTTGATCAAGCGAAGGATTGATGGGTTATATGGTTGGTAAAGGTATGAAACTTGCTCGTTCATACGGTCTGCCGCCATTGTATATTGAATCAAGTCGTTTGTACCAATTGAGAAGAAGTCTACTTCTTTAGCAAATTGGTCTGCAAGCATAGCTGCTGCAGGGATTTCAATCATGATACCAACTTGGATATCATCCGCAACTGCAACACCTTCAGCAAGAAGGTTTGCTTTTTCTTCATCAAAGACTGCTTTAGCTGCACGGAATTCTTTCAATAGGGCAACCATTGGGAACATGATACGCAATTGACCATGAACAGAAGCACGAAGAAGAGCGCGGATCTGTGTGCGGAACATAGCATCTCCAGTTTCGGCAATAGAGATACGAAGGGCACGGAATCCAAGGAATGGGTTCATTTCATGTGGCATATCGAAGTAAGGAAGTTCCTTATCCCCACCGATATCCATTGTACGAACAACGACTGGTTTACCATTCATTCCCTCAAGAACAGCCTTGTATGCTTCATACTGCTCATCTTCAGTTGGGAAGTCTTGAGAATCCATATACAAGAACTCTGTACGGTAAAGTCCAACAGCTTCTGCACCGTTGTTGTTAACACCTTCAACGTCTTTTGGAGTACCGATGTTAGCGGCCAACTCGAAGTGTTTACCGTCAGCAGTCACTGTTTGAGCATCTTTCAAAAGTGCCCATTCAGCTTTTTGTTTAGCATAAGCTTCACCAGCTGCTTTAAATTCTGCCGCTTGTTCATCTGTTGGGTTGATAATCACTTCACCAGTAATTCCGTTAACGGCAAGGATATCACCGTCTTTGACGATTTCAGTGATGTTATTTGTTCCCAATACAGCTGCAATTTCAAGTGTACGTGCCATGATAGCTGAGTGGCTTGTACGTCCACCAATGTTTGTTACAAAAGCTTTTACAAAGTTTTTGTCCAATTGAGCTGTATCAGATGGTGTCAAGTCATGCGCAATCACAATTACTTCTTCATTGATAGAAGCTGGGTTTGGCAATTTCTTACCAAGAAGATTTGCCAAGACACGTTTTGTCACGTCGCGGATATCCGCTGCACGTTCTTGCATGTATGGGTTGTCTTCCATACCTTCAAAGATAGTGATGAACATGTCAGTCACTTCTTTAAGACCTGCTTCTGCGTTGACTTTCTTAGCACGAATTGTTTCTTTAATCTGACCAATCAATTCTGGGTCAGAAAGAACCATCAAATGAGCGTCAAAAACTTGAGCCGCTTCTTCACCAAGCGTACCTACAGCTTTCTCGCGGATAAGAGAAAGCTCGTTTTGAGAAGCTTCAAGAGCAACATCCAAACGAGCCTCTTCTGCGTTTGTATCTTCGACTGAAATAGTCTCGAATGACAAATCCGGTTGAACGAGTAGATATGCTTTTGCAACTGCAACACCGTCAGATGCTGCGATTCCTTTAAGCATTTCTGTCATTTCCCTTATGCCAATCCTTCTTTTTCCATTGTTTCTGAGATTGCAGCGATAGCGTCATCTGCATCTGCACCTTCAGCTGAGATAGTTACGTCAGCACCTTGGCCAACACCAAGACTCATAACACCCATAATTGATTTAAGGTTAACTGATTTACCTTTGTACTCAAGAGTGATATCTGAAGCAAATTTGCTAGCAGTTTGTACCAACAATGTTGCTGGACGTGCGTGAATACCTGTTTCTGCCACTACGTGGAAATCTTTAGAAGCCATAGTTTGACTCTCCTTTTGTTCTTTCTTTTTTGAGTTATATGTGATAACCCTTACAATTTGGTATTATACCATCTTCTAGGATTTTTTTCAAGCATTTTCTGGATTTTCCTTCAATTTCCTTTCAGATAACTTGCTGAAAATCTTCTATCCTAGATAACAAAACACAGGATATAGTTTCTTTAAAAACGATTTATAGGATAATCATTGCTGTTTTATAAAACAAACACTACATATTGTGTTTTGTGAGCTTGACTAGAAAAATAGACCACTATATTTAGTTCAAATCATTGACAAAATTTTATTTTCTGATATACTAGGATAGAATTAAATTTTAAAGAGGAGTTACACAATGGTAACCGTTTATTCTAAAAACAATTGTGTCCAATGTAAAATGACCAAGCGTTTCTTGGACAGTAATAACGTTGAATATAAAGAAATCAATCTTGATGAGCAGCCTGAGTACATCGATCAAGTCAAAGAACTCGGTTTTAGCGCAGCTCCTATTATCCAAACACCAACTGAAGTCTTTTCAGGTTTCCAACCAGGAAAACTGAAACAATTAGCATAATCTTAGTACATCATCCAGAAGAAACTGCTTCTAGGGCTAGCTTAGAAGCCTTTCTTTTGTAATTAGATAAGGGAAATTTTATGGGATTAAAACATCTTGAGGACGTGACTTACTTCCGTCTCAATAACGAAATCAACCGTCCTGTTAATGGACAAATCATGCTTCATAAAGATAAGGAAGCCTTGGATGCCTTCTTTAAAGAAAATGTAGTTCCAAACACTATGGTTTTTGATTCAATCAATGATAAAATCAACTACCTCATTGAACACAACTACATCGAAACAGCCTTTATCAAGAAATACCGTCCAGAGTTCTTGGAAGAATTGGCTCAATTTATTAAAGAACAAAACTTCCAATTCAAGTCTTTCATGGCAGCTTATAAGTTTTACAATCAATATGCTTTGAAAACTAACGACGGTGAATATTACCTTGAAAGCATGGAAGACCGTGTCTTCTTTAACGCGCTTTATTTCGCTGATGGGAATGAAGCTGTTGCAATCGATATTGCCAATGAAATCATCCACCAACGCTACCAACCTGCTACTCCTTCCTTCTTGAATGCTGGACGTGCTCGTCGTGGGGAGTTGGTATCTTGTTTCTTGATCCAAGTGACGGATGACATGAACTCTATCGGACGTTCTATCAACTCAGCTCTTCAACTGTCACGTATTGGTGGTGGTGTGGGAATTACCCTCAGCAACCTTCGTGAAGCTGGTGCACCTATCAAATGCTATGAAGGAGCCGCTTCTGGTGTCGTACCAGTTATGAAACTCTTCGAAGACAGTTTCTCTTACTCAAACCAATTGGGGCAACGTCAAGGTGCTGGGGTTGTCTACCTCAACGTCTTCCACCCAGATATTATCGCCTTCCTTTCCACTAAGAAAGAAAATGCCGATGAAAAAGTTCGTGTCAAGACCCTTTCACTTGGTGTCGTGGTACCAGATAAATTCTACGAATTGGCTCGTAAAAATGAAGAAATGTATCTCTTCAGTCCTTACTCTGTAGAAAAAGAATACGGTGTGCCATTCAACTACATCGACATTACTGAAAAATACGATGAATTGGTCGCGAATCCAAATATTCGCAAGACAAAAATCAAGGCGCGTGATTTAGAAACTGAAATCTCTAAATTGCAACAAGAGTCTGGTTATCCTTATGTCGTCAATATTGATACGGCTAACCGTGCAAATCCTGTTGATGGAAAGATTATCATGAGTAACTTGTGTTCTGAGATTCTTCAGGTCCAAGAACCAAGCTTGATCAACGATGCTCAAGAATTCCTTCAAATGGGGACGGATGTTTCATGTAACCTTGGTTCAACCAACGTGGTTAACATGATGACTTCACCTGACTTTGGTCGTTCTATCCGTGCTATGGTTCGTGCTTTAACTTTCGTTACAGATAGTTCACACATCGTAGCTGTGCCTACCATCGACCACGGAAATAGCCAAGCTCACACCTTTGGTCTTGGTGCCATGGGACTTCACAGCTACCTTGCCCAACAATTGATTGAATATGGATCACCTGAGTCTGTTGAATTTACAAGCATCTACTTTATGCTTATGAACTACTGGACCTTAGTTGAGTCAAACAATATCGCGCGTGAACGTGGTATCACCTTCCACAACTTTGAAAAATCAGACTACGCTAAGGGAAGCTACTTCGACAAGTATGTAACTGGCGAATTTGTTCCAAAATCAGACCGTGTTAAAGAACTCTTCAAAGATGTCTTTATCCCAAGTGCTGCTGACTGGGCTGAATTGCGCGACAAGGTTCAAGCAGATGGTCTTTACCACCAAAACCGCCTTGCTGTAGCGCCAAATGGTTCTATCAGTTACATCAATGACGTTTCGGCTTCTATCCACCCGATTACGCAACGTATCGAAGAGCGTCAAGAAAAGAAAATCGGTAAAATCTACTATCCTGCTGCTGGCTTGTCAACAGAAACCATTCCTTACTACACTTCTGCTTATGACATGGATATGCGTAAGGTGATTGATGTCTATGCTGCTGCAACTGAGCACGTGGACCAAGGACTTTCACTCACTCTCTTCATGCGCAGTGACATTCCAAAAGGTCTTTACGAATGGAAGAAAGAAAATAAACAAACGACACGTGACTTGTCTATCCTTCGTAACTACGCCTTTAACAAGGGTATCAAGTCTATCTACTACGTCCGTACCTTTACAGATGATGGTGGAGAAGTCGGTGCCAACCAATGTGAAAGCTGTGTAATTTAGTTTCTAGCATAGAAACACTATTTTTCCCTAAGCAGCACTGATAAAATCAAATCTACTATGTCATAACATAATTTATGTAACATTTTAAAAGTCGGGCTTCCGACTTTTTGTGCGATACTCCTATAGAATTATGATAAAATAGAGATAATTGTGAGTTCGCAATACTAAACACAGAAAGAGATTTCAAATGGAAACTTACTACAAAGCCATTAACTGGAATGCCATCGAAGATGTCATCGATAAATCAAC